>JASFEK010000195.1:0-4014 GCA_050124875.1 Caldifarciminota bacterium
CGAAATGATGGAAGAGGAGAGGAACGTTCTCAGTATGATCTTCTATGTATTCAAGATGACCTTCGCGATAGAATTCGCGGGTGCCATCATTCTCTTCTTTCGATGGATATTTGTGTACAAAGATCCATTACAAACCCTGTACCTTAGTGTTTTCCACTCCGTGTCGGCCTTTTGTAATGCCGGGTTCTCGCTTTTTTCCAATTCACTGGAGAATCACCTGACCGATCCCGTGGTCAATATTGTCGTCATGATATTGATCGTCCTGGGCGGCATCGGCTTCATTGTCGTCTATGAAGTGAGTCGCAACGTGACCGGGGAAAAACGAATACTCTCTATTCATACCAAACTCGTGCTGGTGACATCTACGGTGCTGGTCATTGTCGGCTTTCTCCTCATTTTCTTCATCGAGTTCGACGGCGCGCTCGTGGACGCCCCCCTGACTGGTAAACTATGGGGAGCACTATTTCAGTCGGTGACAACGAGGACTGCTGGTTTTAATACGATACCCATCGCATCACTCTCGACGATAACGCTGACCATAATCATATTACTCATGTTCATTGGTGCCTCGCCCGGTTCAACTGGTGGCGGTATTAAGACTTCGACCTTTGCGATTTTGCTGCTCTCACTTGGTAACATCCTAAGAGGCAAGGAAAACATCGAGGTCTTCCGGCGCAAAATACCGAGTAGCATTGTATACAAAGCAATGGCCCTGGTTGTCGCGACACTGCTCATGCTCGTCTCGATCTTCCTGCTGCTACTCGCGTTCGAGAAACATCCGTTCCTACCCTTGTTGTTTGAGTCAGTCAGTGCATTTGGCACGGTCGGCCTGTCCACGGGTATCACCCCGGATTTGACAATTGTCGGCAAGTTGCTTATAATCATACTCATGTACGGAGGCAGAATCGGACCCCTCACCCTTGGTTTCGCCCTGACCCGCGTTCTGCGCCGAGGCAAGGTCGAATACCCTGAAGCTAGGGTGATGATCGGTTAAAGGAGGAAAAATGCCGCAGTTTGCAGTTATCGGGCTTGGTGCATTTGGTAAGAAGGTCGCCTTCACTCTTGCGGAAAGAGGTGCCAGTGTTATTGCAATCGATAAGAACCGAGATAGCGTCGAAGAAATTAAGGAACAGGTCTCGGCTGCGTTAGTCCTCGACTCCACGGACGAAGAGGCGATGAAGGCCGCCGGCATAAAGGACGTGGATGCTGCGGTGGTCGCCTTGGGTGACAATCAGGAAGAGGCGATATTGATCACGGCGATTCTCAAGAAGATGGGGATATCCAAGATCGTTGCGCGCGCCATCAATCAGCTGTACGCACATGTACTAAAATCAGTCGGTGCTGATAACGTGATCATCCTTGAGGAACGAATGGGTGAAGATCTGGCAAAGAGGCTCTTGTCGCCTGAGATCTACCAGCATGTTGTGCTTACTACCGGACACAGTCTTGTGGAAGTTGAAGCCCGGCCCGAATTCATTGGTAAGAGTCTGAGACAGCTGGATTTCCGGCGAACCTTCGGAGTCAATGTCATTGCCATTCAGCGAAGAACACCCAGTGTCAATGACGAGGGTAAGGTAACCTACAAGGTCGAGGTCAATGACATACCGGGCCCGGATGACATGGTATCGAAGGGTGATATTCTAGTCGTCGTAGGGGCTGACGAAAATATCGAGAAGATGAGCATTGCTCAAAAGGAGAAACGCTAATTGCTATCGAGTAAAGGCAAGATCCGACTCGTACTCATCATAGCCGTATCACTCTCACTCATCACGGCACTCGTTTCTCTGTTGTACATGAACTCCATGATCTCACGCATCAAACAGATCACGCTCCGGGACGCGAAACTGGTCGATCTGGGTCGTGATATAACGATCAAAGTACTGGATGCCCGGCGTGAGGAAAAGAACTTCATAATCTATCTGGATTCAACGTACATCGACAAGACGCTTTCGATCATTGACATGATCGACTCGAATGTAGTACTCGCGAGACAGATCGCTCCCGATCAAATCAGCCGGCTCGATTCGATCAGCGTTCTGATCAGCACATACAAGAGCGATATCGCCATCCTGAGAAAGACATTTGAAGAAGACCCGCGGGCATTGTCTTCATTACAGAGACAGCTCGTAGATTACGAGGAGCGACTGAAGAAGACCGTCGCCAGCAAGGATTTTCGGGAAGACTCGCTGCCGACTTGGCTTTCCGATCTCAATATCCTTGCGGTAGCAGCAACGGCGAAATTGTCGACGGAAAAGGCGCGATTACTCGGCCAACTGAGGGAAACCACGACCAGCATCCTCGCCTTGGCCGGACGCATCGTTACACAGGCACAGAGCGATCTTGGCCAGCACGGTGAGGAAGGCGCGCGCTACGGATTCAAGGCACAGAGGAATACAATAACGATATTCATAGTCACCATTCTACTGCTTGCATATTTGATCATCTACTTCCCCAGGATCGTGCTCTTGCCTTTTCAACGAATAACGAGAACGCTCAGAGCAATAAGCAAAGGAGAAACAGCATTCAGGATCGATGAACTGGAGAAGGGCGGTGAATTCTCTGAGCTATACAACTCATTCCATGACGCTATTTACGACTTGAAGCTGCATAATGATTTGAAGACGGAGAAGATCGCCGCTCTCCAGAGGCAATTTCAGGGTACTCTGGACGAAATCAAAGAGGCATGTTTTTTGATCTCTGGCGAGTTGAAGCTGCAATACGCAAACAAGTCGGGAATGTCTTTGTACGGCCTTGATGCTAGTGTCCTCGGGAAGAACATCCAGGATGTACTACCGTTGTGGAAATCCCTACAGACGCTATTCAAGGCAAGTGAGGGCGAACGACGGACCGAAATGAATGTGCGGGTCAAGCGCACTGACTTGCGCAAGCGATCCGCAACCGTCCTTTCGTTTCCCACTAAATCCGATGCACTGCCCAGCAGGTTGATCATCATCAAGTAATCTACTCAACCCCGAGCCAGGGGTATCTGAAACCAGCCCAGTATACTAATAGGCCTGATTATTTTCTCTTGGCGGCCTCAGATATGAGCAGGGCAAGGACTGTTTCGTGGATCTGTAGTGCCTCATTACTGAAGAGCACAAAACGGATACGCTTGACACACCGCAGATCAGGGGCGAGTTGCATGACCGCCTGCAGAGCAACTTCCGCCGCGGCTTCGACTGGATAGCCGAACACACCGGTCGATATTGCCGGAAAGCCGATCGAGTCAACCCGATTCTTTTCGGCAAGGCGAAGTGCGTTCTTGTAGCAATCGGCAAGTATTTGCGCCGCTGGCTCGTCCTTACCATAGACCGGACCCAAACAGTGGATCACATACTCATTGGGTAATCGGTGTCCGCCCGTTATCACGGCGTTGCCGGGTTTCATTGGTGCCATCGGTCTGCATTCGGCTGCCAGACCTGGTCCGGCACTGCGGTGAATCGCACCAGCGACTCCCCCACCCGGCGCCAGCCACGTATTTGCCGCGTTCACGATAGCGCACAAATCCTTCTGTCGGGCGATATCACCCTTGATCAGTTCGATACTCACTCCGGAGATGATCTTCTTCATCATTGGCCATCAATGTTGTGGAAGATTGATATGATCATGGATACGCCAACCTTCAGTTTCGAATATGGCGAATATCAATCGATCGACGTTGAATCGTAGAGGTTTCAGCTGTTTTTGCACTGCTTTTCTGGCCTCGAACAGCTCGTCCACGGATCGAAACAAACCAATGGTCATATGCGGCACATAAGCAAGTGCAGGCTGGGACAGGTGTTTTGAGAACAATTCCTGCATCTTCACCCTTATCCGTACAAGGTTTTTGCCGTCTTCTGGTTTCAACCATAGCACTGATTCGTCATGCACAAAAGTGCCGAGTTCACGTAGCACGATGTCAAATGAATCAATGCCTCGAAGCCGATCGGCTATGGCACGACGGTGGGTATCCCAGAGATCGATCGGTACGAATGGATAGCATATTGTAATATGCGGTGTGACCGAACTCTCATA
>JASFEK010000196.1:0-3895 GCA_050124875.1 Caldifarciminota bacterium
ATCCTTTCATGACCTATGGCTGCGCTGGTGTTAAGTACAACCATGTCCAGATTCTTTGCCTTCATCTTGACCTTGGCCCGGGCCAGTCCCTCTTTGTCTTCAAGCGAGAAACCGACGAGCTTTCTCTTTCCTTTCTTGGCCGCCACTGCCTTGAGCAGATCCCTGGTCTTTTCCAGGTCCAGACGATACTTGGTATCATGTACCTTTGCCGTATGCCTGTTGCGCGGTCTGTAATCACCAACTGCCGCGGCCATTATCAAATAGTCACACCAGTTGAACATCTTCGTCAGTGTTTCAAGCATTTCACCCGAGGTCCGGACACGGTGGATATCAATATCCTGGGGTAATGTACAGGTCACCTCGCCGAAAATGCCTTTTACCTCTCCGCCCCGGCAGTAGATCGCCTGCAAGAGCTCGCTCCCCATTGAACCGGTAGAACGGTTGGTCACAACGCGCACCGGGTCGAGGTCCTCTTCGGTCCGTCCGCCAGTAACGAGGAACTTCACGCCGGCGAGACTGTGCTGCTGCTCCAGAATCGTCATGATCTTTTTTCGGATCATGTCCACTGCGGGGAATCGTCCACGGCCTACCTTGCCAGAGGCCAGCAGGCCGACACTCGGTTCAAGAAAATGCACGCCGTGCGCCTTGAGCGTGAGCGTGTTCTTCTTCACTATTGGGTTATCCCACATACCTTCATCCATTGCTGGCACGACCAACACTGGCTTGCGGTAGCTGATCATCGTCGTCGTGAGTAGATCATCACCGATACCGCATGCTGCCTTGCCGATGAAATTCGCCGTGGCCGGTGCGACGACGAGCATGTCTGACCAGTCGCGCAGGGTCAAATGCTTGATGCCCTCCGTCAGGACAAACTGCTTTTTATAAACCTCATTATCGGACAGCGTCTGACAGCTTAAGGGCGTAACGAATTGGCGTCCTGCTTCGGTGAGGATGACACGCACCTCGCCACCCTGTTTTCGCAGCAGCCTGATCAATTCAAGCGCCTTGTAGCCTGCAATTGAGCCGGTAATGCCTAAAAGGATTTTCATTCGGTGTACTTTATCTTACCGGTCAGCATTTTCCTTATTGATTCCAATATCGGGTTTATCTTTTCATCAACCAGGCCCTTGCCCTGCTCATCCTTGAGCTTGCGGGCCTCCAGAGAAGCAACATTCACGGCCTTATATTTGTTCTGAAACTTCTTCCAAATCCTTTCAACGGGTACAATCATTAAACCTCCTTCAGTATTCTATGCAAATAACCGATAGTGTCAATCCTACTCGTCTAATAGTCGAAACCTTTACGGGCCGATATTCCCTCATTGAAATAATGCTTCAACTCGCGGCATTCAGTTATCAAATCTGCATGCTGCGCGAATTCCTCAGGCATGTACCGGCCAGTAAGGATCAACTCGAGTTCTTTGGGTTTCTTCTCGAGCAGACCGACCACTTGCTCAGCCTTCAGCAATCCGAAATTGACCGCAACGTTTATCTCATCAAGAACCACAACATCGTACTCCTTGCTCAATATGGCCTCGCGCGCACGCGCGAGCCCCTTTTCCGCCAGGCGCAGGTCCTCCGGGTCAGGTTTTTCGGGATTGACAAAATCAGGCCGGCCGTACTGTTCAATGGAAATGTTTTCCAGTTTCTTCACGGTCTCCAGTTCCCCGTAGTCGATCTTACCTTTCATGAACTGGATTATGAGTACGCGCAGGCCGTGACCGGCAGCGCGCATGGCCAGACCCAGTGCGGCCGTGGTCTTACCCTTACCATTACCAGTGTAGATGTGTATCATGATATTATATTCTTGTGTTCCTTTTCAGGCTTCTTCATGATGCCCAAGAAGTATGCCATCTTGAGAATTCCACGTCCCATGCCTAACAGCTCCATGACACGGGTATGATCAGCCCATACTTTATCGCGCTTCAATCTCTGCAATTGCAGGGCCTCGTCAAAGATCGCAATACCGAACAGAATGGTCGCCGCAACGGCATAGGCAAGATGATACAAATCATGTGTACGAAACCAAACCCATGGAATCATGAATACAACACCGGCCGCGTACGCAGCGAATACATCACGAAGAACCAGCAATCCGAAAAGCATGCCAGCGATCGGCGTGACGAAAACTCCGATCCAATCAATGGCAACGAGCCCACCGTAAATCGGAGACAAGCCCCTGCCTCCCTTGAACCCGTAGTAGACGGGCCATATGTGCCCGATGATACCTGCGATCGCAGCAAAGACATAGTACGGATATCCAGGATACAAATTCCTCAAAAAAATACTCGGAATCGCTATCTTGAACAGATCGAGGAGCATGTTGATGAACCCCCAGCGCGAACCCAGTGTCGCCGAGACGGTAGTCGCGCTGATGAAGCCTGCATCAAAAACCTTGTCACTCCCCTCAAGCTGTGCTTTCGTTTTCAGTCTCTCTGTCTGTGGTGAGACAAGGCGTGTAATGACGCGCGCCATGGAAACGGCTCCGATCAGGTATCCGACCAGTGAGTACACCAGAATCAATGGTATTTTCATCTTAAACACCCCCTCATTCTTTCACCCTGACATAGACCCGGCCGTCATTACCATCAATAGTAATGGACTGCCCTTCTCTTATAGCGCGTGTTGCGTTCTTTACGCCCACAACGGCTGGGAGCCCGTACTCACGTGCCACGATGGAGGTATGCGACAGTTGGCCGCCGGTCTCAGCAACAATACCGCCAATACCCATGAACAGAGGCGTCCAACCGATGTCGGTGAATGGCACGACGAGTATATCACTGCGATCCAGGTCTCCCGGTGCTAGCGAAGGATCGTGTATGATCCTGGCCCGCCCCGAAACCATACCAGGGCTGCCGCTTATGCCCGTGAGAAATTCATTCAGCATACTGGCTTCCTTGGCATGATCAGTGATGGTGTCGTCAATGACGTTCTCGGCCGGTTCGATCGCGGCATCCAGTTCCATCTTCTTCTTACGTCTCGATATCTTCTCCTGAATCCCGAACGATGAAATCTCTTCATGGACTAAGGCTTTGACTTCATCAAAATACAAGAAGAAAATATCATTACGTTCTTTTATTACATTGAGTTTAACGAACTGCTCACCGAGTGCCAGGAAGATGCGCCGCATTTGATATGCATCCTCAGACATGATGATGCTCATTCTTTCGCGCAGATCTATGTATGATAACGTAGAGCCGAGTAATGCATCAAACAAGCGCCGTGCAATGGGATTGAGTCTAGCCCGCACACGGGCCTGCTCTCTTTCACGGATTTCGACGATCTGTCGGGGATCACGGCGCGCATGCGTACTGACCAGTCGTCCGAGTGCTCGCCACACGAGCATCGGATCTTCAATCCACGGAGCAACCGTGAAATCTGTACCATTCGCACTCAGAAAACCGAAATCACTCAAGAAATCTTCTACACGCTGCAGAAGAGCGCGTCCTTCTTTCGTGTGCGCAAGCTCATCTTTGATCTGTCGCAGGTCACCGTGCCGAAAGAGTGATTGAACCTTGGGGTTGAAGCGTGTTGCTTCCTCAGCCAATTTCTCGATCTCGTCATTGGGCGTCAGCGCCTTGAGCCCATCCAAACCGCGTAGCATATTGCTCGACACCACATCCGGACAGATCTTCTTTGTGATGACACCAAGCAGACGGTTCCGGACCATCATGTTCATGGTCGTGACCCACATGTTCCACTGTGACCGACCATGCATCAAGACAATCTGCTCTGCGGCGGAAACGACGTCCGCTTTCTCAAGTGTTGACCATTCAACTTTCCGTAATGACCGGTACTGCCGAGAGTGACGCATGATGTAGCGTTCGATAGCAACCTTATAGCGGCCATGTCGCAGCACAAAAGGCATACCATGCAGGCATGTACGCACCAATCTC
>JASFEK010000197.1:0-3844 GCA_050124875.1 Caldifarciminota bacterium
AAGAAAGAGCTGTAGTAAATCGTTGAAAAAGCTCTAGTCTGTTTTCCAATCTCTCTGCCAGAGATAAAAAGAACCGGTTATTATGGTAGCAGTACAGGGTCCGCCTTTGCTTACTGCATCCTGCATTGCCTCTTTGACTGAATGGGATATGAAAACACGGTTCTGGAATTTCCGGGCGGACTGGCGTAATTCCTGGGGTTCACGCGCCCGCGGGCTATTCGATTTCACCAAGAACACGTTACTTGCTTTAGGAAATATGCGCTCGAGGCAATAGCTGATGTCTTTGTCCTCATTGGCGCCAAAGATCAGCGAGAATTCTTCGATACCGAATGCCTCAAGGTTCTCCTCCAGGGCCCGGAACGAATCTTCATTATGAGCACAGTCAAAGATCACGAGCGGCGATTCTGAGATGACTTCAAAGCGTCCGTGCAAGCGGGTACGCCCGATCCCGGTCGCTATTGCTTCGCGGTCGAGCAGGAATCCCATTGTTCTCAATTCGAATAGCACGGCTGCAGCCAGAAGAAGGTTCTCGATCTGGTGCTTGCCGGCCAGAGGCAGAAAGGCATCTAACTCACCGATACCTCCCGTGATGCGCACGTGACTGCCCTTGAGTGATTGGTCAGTGACCGCGATGTTGTGCTGTTCCTCAGCGTATATGATAGTGCTCTTGCGCTCCTGAACTATGCGTGTGATGATTTTCTCGACCTCGGGCTTCTGGTGTATCGTGACCAGATTTCCGCTCTCTCTGATGATCTCAGCTTTTTCACCGCTGATCTGTGAGAGTGTGGTGCCCAGGAGATTGGTGTGATCATAGCCGATCCGGGTGATGACCGAGATCAATGGTTCGGTCGCATTCGTCGCGTCGAGCCGGCCACCTAATCCTACCTCCAGTATCGAGAAGTCCACACGTGTCTTCAAGAAATGAAGGAAAGCGATCGTGGTCAGCGTCTCGAAAAAGGAGCGGGCTCTTTTGCCCTTGGTGATGAAGGGTTTGACCGCTGATAAATAACCGGCCAACTCGGTGTCAGTTATGTTCTGGCGATTGACCTTGATTCTCTCATTCACCTTTTCGAGATGAGGGGAAGAATACAGACCCACTTTGTACCCACAACCAATAAGGCAGGAATTCAGGATTGCTGCGGTTGATCCCTTGCCCTTGGTTCCTGCGATCAGTATGACGTTCTTCAGCTTCTTGTGTGGTGAATCCAGTTGAACAAGAAAATTCCTGTAGGCATCAAGGTCATAGTCATAACCTACGGTCTTCTCGTAGTCGATCAGGGAGTACAGGAAATCTTGAGGACTCTGCTTCAAATAGCTCGGGGTGCTAAAGGCTTCATCTTGAGCGCAATGTCCAAGGCCTTTGCCGAATGGGTGAGTGCACCGACCGAGACAAAATGTGCGCCCGATGCGGCAACATCATCGATATTATCGAGGTTGACGCCGCCGCTCACTTCGATTTCGATGTCTTGCGTACTCGCATTTATCTTATCCACCGCCTGGCCGATCAGGCTTTGGCTCATATTATCCAACATGATCCGGTGGACCTTGGCTGCAATCGCCTCTCGCAGCTCGCCTAGAGTTCTCACCTCAACTTCGATGAAGGCTTTCCGTCTTTTCTTGCGTACCCGGTTGACGGCCTCGGTTATGCTGCCGGCGATCTGGATGTGATTGTCTTTGATCATGACCATATCATACAAGCCAAAGCGGTGATTGTTGCCACCACCCACGCGTACCGCATATTTTTCCATTACCCGCAAACCAGGCGAGGTTTTTCTCGTGTCGAGTATCTTGATATTGTCCTTTGCGGCAGCGGTGAATTCCCTGGTCAACGTGGCGATTCCGCTCAGGTGTTGCAGGAAGTTGAGTGCGGTGCGTTCACCGGTCAGACAGGTCGAAGCCTTGCCAATGATGATGGCGATCGTGACGCCGGGTGACAGGACGCTTCCATCATCCAGTTGTTTCTGAAAATCGATTGCCGGGTCGAGCTGCTTGAATACCATTTGCGCGATGTTAACACCGCATAATACCCCGTCTTCTTTCGAGAATATGACACCAAGTGCCCGATCATCTCCGGGTACAACAGCGCCGGTCGTGATATCACCGCGCCCAATATCCTCCCTGAGCGCTGATTTGACGATCTTTAGGAATTCCCGTGTCTGCTTGTCACTTTTTTGTGCCTTTTTGATACTTCCTCCCCTCGTAGGCTTCCAGCTTGTGCTTAATGCTTTTAATCTTGTCGCGTATCTCCGCCGCCTGTTCGAATTCCATGAGCGCGACTGCTTCTTCCATTTCTTTGTAGAGCCGGTTGATCTCTTCCATACTCACTTCTTCGGCTTGCGTTTCCTTGGTAATGCGGTCGGCGACCGAGGTTGCCTTCATTATTTCATCATGGCTCTTAACGATACTCTTTGGTGTGATGTTGTGTTCCTTGTTATACGCTATCTGTTTGTCACGTCTGCGTTCCATTTCCCTGATGGCTCGGCGCATGGAATCGGTGATGTTGTCGGCGTACATTATCACCTCACTGCGTACATTACGCGCCGCGCGGCCCGCAGTCTGGATGAGTGAGCGTTCGCTGCGCAGAAAACCCTCGCGATCGGCATCAAGGATCGCGACGAGAGCGACTTCGGGCAAGTCCAATCCCTCGCGTAGCAGATTTATTCCGACCAGTACATCGAATTCACCGAGCCGCAAGCCGCGGAGGATTTCCACGCGCTGAATAGCATCGATCTCGGAATGCATATACCGCACACGAATGCCGATTTCATTGAGATATTCGGTAAGATCCTCAGCCATGCGCTTGGTGAGGGTGGTAACCAGGACCCTTTCTTGAGCGTCTACCCTTTTTTGGATTTGACCGATCAAGTCATCGACCTGATTCTTAGCCGGTGTGACCGTTACTTTCGGGTCGATGATACCAGTCGGTCGCACGATCTGCTCCACGATCTTGCCCTCTGATCTCTCGATTTCCCAGTCCGCCGGCGTTGCCGATATGCAGATCGCCTGATGGATTAAGGACTCGAATTCCTTGAATCTCAAGGGGCGGTTCTCGAGCGCAGTGGGCAGGCGGAAGCCATGCTCGACCAGCGTCGTCTTCCGTGAGTGGTCACCCTCATACATCCCGTTGATCTGTGGTACTGTAACGTGGGATTCGTCGATCACGAGCAAGAAATTGTCCGGAAAGTAGTCGATCAGGCAAAACGGCCGTTCACCACGCTTGCGACCTGATAGGTGCATGGAATAGTTCTCAATGCCCGGGCAGTAGCCGAGCTCCTGGAGCATCTCGATATCGAATTTCGTTCTCTGGGATAGACGCTGGGCCTCGAGCAGTCTGTTCTGACCCTTCAATTCATCGACTCTTTCTTTCAGTTCACGTTCGATATGAACGAGAGCTTCTTCTATGCGCGGTGTGGTGGTGATGAAATGCTTTGCGGGAAATATGACAACATTGTTCAACTCCTTACTGACATGACCGGTGAGCGGGTCAAAGCTTTGGATGCGCTCGATTCGATCTTCCAGGGTTTCTACCCTGATCCCGTACTCTTCGTCAGCCGGGTGGATGTCGATTGTGTCGCCACGCACCCGGAACGTGCCCCGTGAGAATTCAATATCATTTCGCTGATATTGAATTGATACAAGAGCATTCAGAATAGCTTCCCTGTTATTTTCTTTACCCTTTTCCAAGAGGACGACGAGTTCTTTTACCTCATCTGGCGATCCGATGTTATAGATGCACGATACCGAGGCTACTATGAGAACATCGCGCCGGGTGAGTAATGCCGATGTGGCGCGCAACCGTAATCGCTCGATTTCTTCATTGATCGAGGCATCTTTTTCAATGTAG
>JASFEK010000198.1:0-3825 GCA_050124875.1 Caldifarciminota bacterium
GAACCTGATGGCAGGGCGTTATGTCGGTAAGGATGATCCAGTCATGATCGTCCGTTGTCAGAGCGGACTGCCGGCGGTCGGTGAAGTGCTCGAACCGTTCTCAATGGCCTATATGGTGGCCGGTTGGATGCGTGGTTCACATTGGGGACCATTCATGCCGGTTTCCGTGGCCGATGCCAACCCGACCCGTTTCGATGGGCCACCACGTGTCATCGCGCTCGGCTTTCAGGTGTCCAACGGTATGCTGATCGGTCCGCGTGATATGTTCGCCGATGTGAGTTATGATCTGGTAAGACAACAGGCAAATGAGATGGCGAACTACATACGCCGGCATGGGCCGTTTGAGCCGCAGCGGCTCCCTCTGGCAGATATGGAGTACACGACACTGCCCCAGGTGCTCAAGCGACTAAAAGACAAATTCAAATAAACACCATCAAGACGCGCCGTAGAACTGAATAGACGGAGCCATAGTATGGCTGTATTTGCGGCGGCAGGGGTCGGCGGTTGAGATGTTCATCGTCACGCTGATATTATTCAGTCAGATATTCGATGCCTCAGCAACTGGCTATGCGTTCTTAAAGCTGGGCGTCGGAGTGAGACCGGTTGCCATGGGCAATGCCTTCACGGCAATCAGTGACGATGGCAACGCAGTTTTCTGGAATCCGGCTGGTCTGGGCGTTGTGAGCAACTATCACGTTGCCGGTATGTTGATGAACCACCTGACGTATTTCAATTACTACAATTTGACCTCGGCACTTCCCGTAGGCAAGCGGGGTGGGATCGGACTTGGATTGTCCTATCTCGGTGCGACCGATACAGAATACAGCGAACGCGGTGAAGATCTTGGCAGCTTCACCAATTCCGATATGCTGCTCAATGTCGGTTACGGGCATGCATTCGGAAGGCGTGGAGTGATCAGCTTAGGGGGTGCACTCAAGGTGGTGCGCGGTCAGCTGTACCGGTACAGTTCCACTGGTGTACTAGCCGACCTCGGCTTGCTTCTGAATCCAGTTCGATACCTTTATTTCGGAACGGTGGTCAAAAATCTGGGTACGTCGCGTCGTTTCATCGAGATGCGCGAATACCCGCCTGTGAATTTCCGGCAGGGAGTGGCCGTCAAGCTGCCTGTTCAGAACAATCAGCTGGCATTGAGTTGCGATCTTTCGCTCTATCCTGATCTCAAGCCTACCATAGCGATCGGCGCTGAAGCCTGGATCCGTGCTCCGGAGTTGCTCGGTTTGTCAGGGAATAGGCGGATTACCGGCTTTGCCGTGATGGCCGGTTATCAGTCGGGCTATGGTGAGGGTACGTTTTCTGGATTCTCAATGGGGTTTGCGCTTCAGGTGTCGGTCAGCGAAGGTCTGTATCTAGATATCGGTGCCCTTTTGCTCTCCTATGGTTATCTCGGCACGTCTGAGCGTGTCGCCTTAGGATTGAATTACGTGCCCAGTCGAGCGCGCGCCAGCAAATAGAATAGTCAGAGCGGGCGTTCCAGATCATGAAACCATCCCCACCGGCCGAAAGTACACCGTTCAGCTGGCTAAAGACATAGCCAGCATCGTAATTCTTGGCGCGGTATTCAAAGGCCTGGACAAAGGGGATGACCTTTACCGAAGCGGGCAGTTTGTCATAGGCTTCATTGACCGAATCAAAGTAGATCCAGTAATTACGCCACATCTCATTTTCCTCGTTCTTGAAGGCGCGCGAAAAATGCGATGGATAGAGCATCGGATACAGCGCATCGATATGCTCACCGAGTATTTCGATATCCTGTCCTTCATTCCGTAACCTACGCCAGACCGAGAACCCGAAAACACATATCCCGATCTCGGCATCGACCTCTTGTTTGGCCCGTTTTAGGAAGCGTGCTATCGCGTCGACCCGCGATCCCTTTACCTTGGTCAACCTGATCCTCCACACATCGCCATCGGTTGGGAACCTTATGTAATCGTAGGCAATTGATGTGATGCCGAGAGCGACGATCTCCTTGGAGATGCTGATCAGATAATCATGTACTTTTTGATCATATGGGTTGGTCCACGCCATGCCCTTATAGTCCAGCCAGAGCTCGCTGCTGTCGTCCCGGATACCGAGTTTCTTGTGACGGGATAGATAGTTGTCGCGAAAGCAGACGATCCGGGCGATCACCTTGACCCCGTGCTCAGCCGCACTTTCGACCAGATGAGTCGCATCGAAATGCTTTTTCACCGCTTTGATCTTCTGGGCTATCTCGATATCGCTGCCATAGGCTAGGAATCCGTAATCGCTCTTGAAGTCGATGACGATGGCATTGATCAGTCCGGAATCGGCCCAACTGAACACTTCTTCAAGATATTCCTCTTTGTTTGCCTGATAGGGATTTATATATATGCCCCGGATTACGCTGTCAGGTCCGGGAAAGCATTGTGCCCAGAGGGCAAGCGCTACATAAAGGATCATGTTTTCTGCAGTACTCCTTTCCGGTTCTTACCAGTAGTGCATGAAATTCGTTGTACAACTTTGTGCTTGGAGGAAGGCTCTGCTGGATATTCTGCTGGATCGCATCGTACGGTTCGTGTATATCATTGATCATTTTGTGCCGTAAGAGAATTCGGCGGGTGTATGTATCAACGACAAATACGCGTTTACCCAGGGCGTACAGGAGAATCGAATCCGCGGTCTCCGGACCAATGCCTTTTATGGTCAAGAGCTCCTTTCTCAACACATGGGTTTTGACCGCGGCCATCTGCTTCGCGCGCCCAGCATAGCGGTTCACGTAGTAGCGCAGGAAGTCGAGCAGGTACCGGGATTTTGTGCGGTAGAACCCTGAGGGTCTTATGAGCTGGGGTATTCTCCTGGGGTTTTCCAGAAGCTTTTTTGGATTGAGCAGATGGGCCTTCCGTATCCTCTCGAGCGCCGCAGTGACGTTCCGCCAGTTCGTGTTCTGGGTCAGTATTGCCCCGATCATGATCTCGAAGGGTGAATCTCCCGGCCACCAGTGTTGGGGTCCGAATGCTTTGTACAGCGCGTTGTAGATCTTAAGGAGTGTTGTATTCGAGGAGCTCGTATTCACTCGTGCCGTCGATGAGTCTTATCATACCCACGCTGGGGGCGTAATATTCGGTGACTTCGTTCGTATCGACGATTGATGTATCGGGCGTGATCAGCGATTCGATGGTGGTGATGCTCACTTCATATACGTCACCGTATTCAGAGTCATGAAGATAGTCGACGACAATACCTTCAATATCGTATTGTGCTTTGATCAGCTGATTGGCGACTTGTATCGAATCGGAGAGACGGTACTGATAGGAATTCTCTGCGATCAACGGTAATTCGAGACGAATGATAAAGTCCTCTAATACGGTATGATCATTGCCCGCATAATTGTATACCTTGCGTACGTACTGGGCAATTCCATTATCAAACTTTGAGAGGTATTTCACGACGCCGTTGTAGCTCACCGGGTAGTATTCGATCTCCAGTATTGTATCGGCCGGCTCGACTTCAACATAGAGCGTATCGCTCGCGCTGGCGTAACGCCACCAGTACTCGGCCCGCAGCGGAAAGTAATCCTGGGCCGCGCGTTGGACGATATGATTATCACTGCAGAATATGGTGAGCATTGCACCTAGTAGGATTCTATATCTCATAGCCGATTCCCAGTTTCAGTCCAATGAACCCGGCATGTGTTTTCATGTCGGTGAGGCCATCGTAGTATATTCCGGGATGAATAGACAGACGTTCTTTCCGGAAATTCATCGCCGTCCCGATCGAGTAGGCAAGGGCAAAACCGGATTCACTGTTCTGTCCCAGGGACCGGCTGACATGAGCGGCGCCGATCGC
>JASFEK010000199.1:0-3825 GCA_050124875.1 Caldifarciminota bacterium
CAAAGAATCGTGTTGTCTACAGACACTAGTTACTTCATCTTCAGCCAAATAGTTATGGTGGGGTAGGCCGAGAGGGAAGGCTGGAGTATACGCAATGGTATTATCTTCGTCCAGGTTACCCTTCTCGATTTCCTCGAGTATTCTTTCTATCAGATCAGACATGGTTCCTCCTTCTAAATAAATCTTTTGTCGTTGGCGGTTTCGAGATGCGATAAGTTGGTCGTTTGCCGGATGTCGTTTTGACGAAACCGACGGTCGAAACCGAAGCGCCTTTCGTAACCGCGTACCGATGTTCATCTCTTCTTTCTTTGTTTCAGAATAGCTACTGCTTCGTCGACTGAGATCTTGGATTGGGACAGCGCTCCGAGGGGATCGACCTCTTCTTCGGGCGTGATGGGCGAGAGCTTGAGGCTTTTCAGGAGACTGTCAATCTTCGTCTTTATCGTCGGATAGGAGACACCGAGCGCCTTTTCCATATCGGTTATGCGTCCCTGGGTACGTAGGAAGATGAGCAAGAAATCGTAATCGCCCTCAGGTAGACTGCAAAAGTCACATGATTCAAAGTCTTTTCGTATGCGCAGATCGCATTTCGGGCATTTCAACTCACTTAGGACCATTTTTTCATTGCATGATGGACAATTAAATAATTTAATCTTCATGATATATTATAATCAAAAATCTTAATTTGTCAAGGGGTGAAATGAAAGAAATTTAAACAAATGTGTAATAGGATGAAGAATATCGGATTATAGGATAAAAACAACGTAATTTCGTGATTTTTTCCCTTTTGTATGAGCAGACTGAACTATGCGTTCAGCGTGAAGTGATTACTTTCGTATATGCAATGATGATGTGTGCTGATCAGCTAGGGTCGTGGACCCGGCCCATGAACAGGATGGCATGGGTTCTTTTATCCCGGATCATGAAGACAAAAGGATGATCGCAGCGGAACTCGGGTCCTGGTCGTGCCATGGCCGTCTCCATCATGACTCCGGTAGCCGCCGCTGCCTCAGTACCTTCCTCATTTACCTCAATAAATGCTTGATGAATGATCTTGCTGATGAAGAGACTGCCTGTGCCATCCATGCCAGAAAAATCTGCCTGGGGAGAAAATGCGATCGCCATGCCCATGTCGCTGAGGACGGTATTGAGGGTGTATTTCGTTTCGAACTGGAAGCGGGGCATAAAGACATCGACCTTTTGCAGCCTGAGACTCCCGGTCCATGCGGAAATGTGTAGGGTGTCAAGCATAGATTCGAGTTTCACGAGATCGTTTGTTCGCGGCAGCATGATCAGCATGACAAGCGAATCGCCGCTGTAGGGTAATTCCAGCACCTGCACATCGGGCGTTTCTGCATAGGGGAACCGCGCGTCCATCATGCCCATCATGGGCACGGATACCGTATCTTGTGGGCTCTTGAAAAAAGGCTGCGGCGTGGTCTGTGCCTCTTCGAATTGCTGCTGCCAAGCCGCCTTGAAATAGATCGCATTCGTGAGAACGAGCCGGGTCATGACCGAGACTGCGCCCGGCGGGATCAGGTCGTTGATCTTCTGCCGGGTTTTCTCAGCAACCCAAGCATTGATGGCCTGCCGTGACCCTTCGGTATTAGTCTTGAAATCGAGATTCGTCACCCTACCCGCATAGTATTCTACGATGACGTCAATGTACTCCCGCAAAAACCGGTAATCGTGCTGTGCCCAAAGGGCATTTGCGGTATTGAGTTCGTATCCGGCATCAGAGGTATTGATGATCTCCAGTAGGTTTTTGACAGAAGCCCTCCGCGTTTCACGGTCAACTGGCATGTGTAGTATTTGCCGGATATCTTGTGCCGTTCGTGCACGTGCGCCTTCGTAGGTCATCGCAAGAGAAGTCCATATGCTGTATGGAGAAAATAGAATATTCTCTTTTTCCCCGACAACCCTCGCATACAGCTCCAAACAGAATTGGTTCGCAGCATCTACAATGTTAACACTCTGTTCGGCCACTGGATTCTCTTCGACTACTGATACTGCAGACGCGCAGCTAAGGCACACGACGGCTGCGGCAGCAAGAACGCATTCTTTCTTGAACATCATAGCCTCCTTCAAGGATCAGTTATCGCAATGCACGTTTTGTCGGTGAGAACGGGTAGGATTTCGCATGTCGATGAACCGAACTATGAAAAGGTTACTAATCTCGAGGTCGCCCGTACATCATGGGTAGACGCGTTCCAGCATCCTCGGAAAGGGTATGGTCTCACGGATGTGTTTTATCCCACATATCCAGGCAATAGTCCGTTCAATGCCCAAGCCAAAACCGCTGTGCGGGCATGTACCGTACTTTCTCAGATCGAGATACCACTCATAGGCATCTTCAGGCAATTTTCTTTCTTTGATTCTTCTCAGCAACGTGTCATAGTCGTCTTCGCGTTGACCACCACCGATCAGCTCACCAATACCTTCTGGCCCGATCATGTCAACACTGAGAGAAAGCGTTTCATCGGCTGGGTCGCGTTTCATGTAGAATGCTTTGATCCCGGCCGGATAGTGGTGTACGAACACGGGTTTGTCATAACTCTCTGATATCACCGTCTCATGCGGTGCACCAAAGTCGTCGCCGTGTTCGAAATCCTTGTACTTCTTCTGGATGATACCTACTGCTTCTTTGTATGTGATACGAGGGAATGGCTTCTTTATGTTTTCAAGCTTCTTGATGTCCCGTTGAAGAGTCTCGAGTTCGTTTTTTCTCTTCTTGATTATTCTCTCAACAACGAAAACGATCATGTCTTCGGCGAGTTCCATGACTCCGTCGAGGTCGAGAAAGGCAACCTCGGGTTCGAGCATCCAGAATTCGGTGAGATGTCGTCTGGTCTTTGATTTCTCAGCCCGGAACGTAGGACCGAAGCAATAGACTTTACCCAGGGCTGTGATTGTTGCCTCGTTATACAACTGTCCACTCTGGGCCAGGTATACCGTGTCTCCGTAATAATCTACGGGGAAGAGCGTTGTCGTGCCTTCGACTGAAGCCGGGGTGAGAATGGGCGTATCAGCATTGATGAAACCATTGTCGTCGAGAAAATCGCGGCAGGCCTTGATGAATTCATGACGGATGCGTAATATTGCGTTCTGCATTCTCGACCGCAGCCATAGATGCCTCAGGGGCATGAGGTACTCGATCGAGTGTTCTTTCGGGGTTATCGGGTATTCCTGTGTTGTCTGCAGGACCTGGATCTCCTTGACGACGATCTCGTAGCCGCCCGGTGCCCGCTCATCTTTGCGAACCTGGCCCTTGAGGATGATCGAGGATTCTTGTGTGATGCGGTCGGCCGCCTCGAATGTCTTTTCGTCGACCTCGTCCTTGACAATGACCGCCTGGACCACGCCTGTGCCATCGCGGACTAGCATGAAGCGGATCTTTCCGCTCGAGCGTTTGTTGTATAGCCAGCCCTTGATCGTGATGTCCATGCCCGCGTGCTTGCCGATGTCCTCGATGTAGGTCTGCATTGCCTATAATATATACATATCGGTTAAAGTCAAGTATCCCGGGTTGACATAAGCATGTTTGTGTATATAATATATAGTTAAAATTAAGAGATATTATTGAAGGAGGCTAATGCCAACAATTAACCAATTAATTCGGAAGGGCAGAAGAAAGGCAGTTACCAAGAGCAAGGCGCCGGCTCTGCAGCGTAATCCGCAGCGCCGAGGTGTATGCACACGCGTGTATACCACAACGCCCAAGAAGCCGAACTCGGCGTTACGTAAGGTTTGCAAGGTGAGATTAACGAACGGGCATGAGGTCACTTCGTATATTCCCGGGGAAGGTCACAATCTGCAGGAACACTC
>JASFEK010000200.1:0-3815 GCA_050124875.1 Caldifarciminota bacterium
CCAAGGGTCGGGGCGAACCGTGATATCAACTCAGCGAATCCAAAGGTGTATAATGCTATGGGCAATTGCCTGGTGGGTAACCCTAATAACCCCAATTACATGCCCTATGCCTGGCTGCATTCAGGCGGCGCCATCGCCATGACCGGATACATGCCGGCCACGGTTTACGGGTATATGCTCTGGGGGTTAGGTGGTCTTTTCCAGATGTTACAGGGTACTCATACTTATGCCGAGGCCTTCCATGCCAACAACCAGGAATTGCTGTTCGACCGTATGAATAGTACGCCGGGAACCGACCCGAATGGACTTGATTATGACCGCGATGCGTGCTGTTATTATGGTGACCCCGCGGCCGATATCAGGATGTTTCCGTGGCGTGAGCCGTGGTGGGATCAGGGGTTGGATATTGTTCCGGCTGGTGAGTTCGATACGATAACCTTCTGGATCGAGGCGAACTACGATAGTGTTGACCCCGGATTCAGCGGCACCTCGGGCCGGCGCCACCCATTCACCTTTCTTCCCTACCGGTATGATAGCACGGTCGTGATCGACAGTAATTGCCTGCAGTCAGTGATCACCGATAACTTCGTGATGATGTATTGCTGGCGACAGGGCGACCCAAAACTGGCGAGTGGCGAGACCCGCTACGTGAAGTTCGTGGCTCGCCGGATGACCGGAGCCGACGAACAAGAATCCGAGCGTGTTCCTTGTCTTGGCATGGTTTCTATTGCCCCAACCCTGGCCAGAGAAGCGATCCGAGTCGAGTTCAGCATGCAGTATAGTGATGATATTTCTGTGAACGTGTACGATGTACAGGGCAGGTTGGTCCAACAGGTTGCGCAAGGCCGCCTTGCCCGCGGACACCATACACTCGAATGGGATGTTCGGTCGAGCCCGGTGCCAGCGGGTGTATATTTCGTGAGAGTGCATAATCAGGACATTTCAGTTTCCGAAAAAGTAGTTGTAACCAGACCGTAACGTATTACAGACGGCGAACAAGAAAGAGGAGGTTGCATGAAAATAATCTCAAGCATGGTTCTTGCCATAATAATGCTAGTCAGCATGCTTTCGGCACAACAAGGCGCTGTTTTTGATGAACCCTTTGCCCGCTTCAAGAATGAGTTTGCAGAAAAAGAATACTACAAGGCTTACGAGACGCTGCACTCGCTAGTCGAGCTCTTCAGCGAGAAGGTTCCGCTTTTGCTGTGTAATGTCAGGTTTGTTAAGGGCGAGGATAATTCGTACGGCATATACGAGCCCAAACCGAACAACAACTTTGCTTCGGGAGAACCCTTGTACCTTTACCTTGAACCGATGGGTTTTGCATACAAGAAGAACCCTGCCGGATACTACGAATTCGGGTTCAAGGCGGATTTCGTGCTCGAGGATGATAAGGGTAATGAGCTTGGTGGTCAAGATGAATTTGCCGACCTGAAATTCATCTCATGGAATCGTAACACTGAGGTGTCGCTGACATTCACCTACTCTTTTACCGGGTTTGAAAAGGGTAAGTACAAGGTTGTTACGCATGTGCGGGATGCCCATTCAAAGAAGAGCGCCACGGTCGAGAACTGGTTCTACATCAAGTAGTGATCGCCTTGGCATATTGCAGATTGGGAAATGAAGAGCGGTAAGAGCCGGCGTTGGTTCTTAACGCCGTGTGGTTTGGACTGCTACGGCTGTCCGATACGTCTTAGGACCAAAGAGGAACTCAGTTATTGGGCAGAGCGAAAGGTTGATCCGGAGAAGATCCGGTGCGCAGGGTGTCGCTCCCCGCGTGATGAACACCACTGGTCGCCCGAGTGTAATATCCTGGAATGCTGCGTATATGAACGAAAACACGAATTTTGCGCCCAGTGTCGGGATTTTCCGTGCCAGATCCTGGAAGTGTGGGCCAGCGAATACGAACATCACAGTCAGGCAATCAGCCGACTAAAGGAAATGAAGAAGACCGGTGTTGAGGCGTGGCTTCAGGAGAGATTGAGGGACGTATAGTGCGCATGAGAAATGGAGGTTTATGATGTTCCGGGATTTGAAGATCACCGCGGTCAAGGTTGAGGGTCCTTGCAGTCGGACGAAGCTGGGCGCGACATTCTACGTTCGCAACGCATGTCTGGATATTCCGCCGGGTGAGAAGGTTTGTGTCTTCGCCCTGGGCAGCTTGCTGACGCCGATATCCGGTGCGATCATCAGGAGTGAACCGGGAAAGGGTGTGCTAGACTTGTTGCAGGAATGGCAGTGCCCGGATTCAGAGGCAAAGGTCGTTTTCCGGATCGAAGAAGAGAAGGAAGTACAAGTTCAAGGCATGTAGTTGATAAAACGCTTGGGCTGGATCTGCATCGACTCTTGCTTTTCGATGGGAGTCGAATAGAATAGCATAACATGGGTGAATTCCTGACGAATATGATAAAAGCGCTCGAGTTCGTCTTGCACGAGACGCCATCCCGGGAAGTCATACGCATACTCACCGAGCGCATCAGATACATGTTTGAGTCATCCGTTGTGGAACGGGATATCGATAATTTCATTGCCTATTTCAGGGTGCTCATTTCTGGTAAACATACTTCAAGAATGCTTACGTTCAACCGAAAACTCGTTCACGCGTTCATCACACGTACGGATACGGGCATTGGCGGTGCGGCAATTGATTTCCGTACGGATAATCTATACACATATCTGAGCGGGAAGATAAAGAACGGTGCACAGATTACCGATGCGCATCTCGCACGCGTCCACGAGGAGTTCAGCATAATGAAAATGCCTAGTCTGGATAAGATAATCGAGAACATTCGTGTCGCCATGATATTGAAGTGGCTTCAGAGTCCAATGATGCACCGCTTTTCTCACGATCTGCAGGATTACATCGTCGTTCTGGCTACCGTATACGGTGAGTGCAGGAAGAACGTGGTGATGAACGTCGAATGGCCAACGCTCGTTCTTACACAAGGAGACAAGGACATACTAAGTAGGGAATACCGGATATTCAGGAGTGCAATTTCCGAAGCCGTGGAGACATTCAAGGAGGCGCGTGCTCGGAATCCAGATGCGAGCAATTACGAAGAGCAGTTCCAGGTTGTGTTCAACAGTCTCGATCGGCTGGCACACATGGATGAAAGCGGTGATCTCGATTCGGCAGAATCCTTCAAGGATCGGGTCATTGTTTCCGCGTCTTTGATTTACGTACAGGATGATTATGTGGTAAAGAATGACAAGTTACGCCAGCTCATTCAACTCTTTGTTTCTATGTATATCAAGTATCGAGACAAGCGTCGGTCTCCAAAAAGCAATTAGCACTGTGAGCGACCTGCAAGCAGGAAGATGTTTTTCTTTGATTTCAAGGATGCTGGAGTTAGATGATGAAGATTATAGATCTGCGGAGTGATACAGTTACCCTACCCAGTGACGAGATGCGCGAGGCGGCATGCGATGCGGAACTGGGTGATGATGTTTTCGGCGAGGATTCGACGGTCAACCGCCTGCAGGAACATGCCGCTCGATTGATGGGCAAAGAAGCGGCGCTGCTGGTGAGCAGCGGAACCATGGGTAATCTGGTATGTATGTTGACCCATTGCCAGCGGGGTGAGGAGGTCATTCTTGGTGACAGTTGTCATATGTTCCTCAATGAGTGCGGAAGCATTGCCACGGTCGGCGGCATTCATCCGCACACAATACCAAATCAACCGGACGGTACATTGCGCCTCGAGGATATCGATGCAGCGATACGGGGTGATAATGACCATTGGCCCCGTACAGGGGTGGTTTGTCTGGAGAACACGCATAACCGTTGTTTTGGAGCGCCGCTCACCCCGAAGTAC
>JASFEK010000201.1:0-3809 GCA_050124875.1 Caldifarciminota bacterium
GATATCACCATAGTCGTACTCGAACACTGCATGATTACCGTAGTAATACTCTTCATTTGAATCCGGACGGTCCGACACAAAAACGATCATTTCGTCATTGAGGATATCGGGATGGTGATCAGAATAGATGTCGTCGGTTATCTTTTCCAGTATCCCCGTTTCTACATTGCAGACGTAGATATCTGAATAGGCATCCTTAAGACCGGTAAAAACTATTTTCTTCCCGTCCGGGGCGAATTTCGGTGCATAAATACCGTTCAAGTCAAACTGCAAGCGTTTGTGTACACGGCCGTCCTGTGCGCGTATGATATAGAGAACGTCATTACCACGCGCCTTTGCCGCAAAGGTGATGAACTCTCCGTCCTGCGACCAGGAAAGACCGCCCTCATAGAGATGCAATCCCTCGTATCCTGACGAGTAGGAGGACGTGACCAGTCTCCTTATCAGCGTCCCGTCGATGCCTGAGATGACGATTATCTCAGCCGTTCCCGAACGGTCACTGATGAAGGCAATCTTGTCACCAGTCGGCGACATCGCGGTCGACGCATTATACAGGGAATTAGTTTTCTTGTGATCGTAGATCACTCGTGCGAATCGATCAAAGTTCTCCAGCTCATCAACCTCGACCCAGTACTTCGTCTGGTAATATCTGAGCCAACGCTTATTGAACTCCTCAGGCGTAATGCCAAAAGCGGTCATGAAAACGTCCTCAAGATTCCTTTTCATCTTCATGAGATGCACGAATTCCCCAACCTTCTCACGTCCGTACTTCTCGGCCACATATCTGTAGAACGCCTGGCCTTCCTTGTAGACAATCCATCCGCCATAAGATTCAAGGGCGTATATCGGCACAAGCTTGTTGTTGACGATCAAATCCCTAATGAAGATATCGGTATCCGTATCCCAACCCAGTGACGCGAACTCGCAATGCCCTTCAAATACCCACAAGGGAATGGTGTAAAGGATATCCCCGCTGAAAATCGCTTCCAGGCGTGATGGGAAAAAGATCGAGAACTGAAAAACATGTGTCAACTCATGGACCAGAACATGACGAAAATCCTCGTAGTCTCCAGTAAAGGGAACCACCATCCGGTTCTTGAGAATCTCCGTGAAACCACCCGTGGCCTCCTCGATCAATTCGAGGGTTATGTTGGTTTGTGAAAAGTCATTGGGTGAATTGTAGAGTATTGCCGGAATCTTGAAATCGATGCTGACGCCCAAGTCCTCGCTCAGCATCGCATAGCCATCCTCCAGGACGACTTCAGCAAAGGCCGCGAGGTCATCACAACCCTGGTAGAAGTAGATATCGAAATGGTCGGTGTTCAAGACACGAAAATCGAAGTCTTTGTACTGTATTTTGTTCTGACCAAAGTATTGAGTAAAGATCGCTAAACCAACTAAGAATAATGTATTCATGAATAATTATAACCACACGCTCTGTGCTGTCAACCAGCGCTCACTCCGCATGATCTCCCATTATTTGGACACGACCCGAATACCCAAACTTGTGTTCCGTGGATTTTCTTGGTTGACAATGAATACTTTCACACTATACTCAGGAATGCGAGCCGGCTTGATCTGATCCACAGTGATCGCGAAAGGAACCAATGCATGTCTTCATAAGCGACGCCCATATTCGCACGGACAAGAGTTATCGTTGCCAGAAGCTCGTGCGGTTTCTGCACGGCATAAGATCACGGTTGACCAACCTCTATATCCTCGGCGATTTGTTCGAATTCTGGTTCGAATACAATCTCGTCTTTCCCAAAGACTACTTCACCCCACTCGCCACGCTGTATAACCTGATAGAAGACGGCAAGGGTGTTCACTACATACTAGGGAATCATGAAGTAACGATCGGACGATTCCTGAATAACTTCGGTTTCCGGGTGCATCATGGGCCGACGATATTGAATATCAATGGCATGCGTGTCTTACTCGAACACGGCAACAAGATCGACAAACGCCTCTGGACATCTTTCTGGGAAAGTCTGCTGACTTCAAAACTGAATCACGCACTTTACCGCCTGCTGCATCCAGACCTCGGCATCTTCCTCGCACAAGGCATTGCCTACTTATCGCGCAAACAGCACCGCAGTTACCGGCTGGAGACAATGCTCGAGAACTATGCCCGGCGCCGGCTACGCGATGTTGATGCCGTGATCCTTGGACACTCTCATCAACCCACGCTGAAGAAGTTTTTTGGTAACAAGTATTACATCAATACCGGCGATTGGGTCAGACATTTCTCATACGCCGTTATCGACCGTGGTAGCGTATCACTACATTACTACGAGTAGAATAGACCGGGTTACCGTCCCTACCTGGTAATCAACCCTTCGAAATCGTGGTTAGTGTTGTCTTGCTCAGGAAATGACCTGCTTGAAAAAACGCTTGATACGGTTGGGCACGCCGATCAGCTTCTTAACTTCGTGTATCTTCTTTCTGGCTGCTTCGCGGCCGCGTTCGACGAGCGCATCGATCGAATAGAAATCAGCCCAGTGATATCCAGCAAGATCCGGTTTGATAACCAAATCAGCCTGCTTGAGCACCCGTTGATCAAGATGGTATTTCATGAATGCATAGGAGCGTTGATTTATCTGAAACCCTGTATTCGGTTCACCGTCATACCGGGGACGGTTGCTGAGATATACGGCGAGTACGGTCTTGGCGCCTATGCTACGCACCGGTTCGATCGGGATATTATCAATGACTCCGCCGTCGACACATATACCCTTGCCTTGTACAAACGGTGGAAAAATGCCGGGGATGGCGCAACTGGCCCAAACCGCATCTGCTAAAACCCCTTGCGTGAAGGTGATCTCTTCACCGGATTGAATGTCCAATGCATTACACGTGAAACGCAACACGCAGTCCTCGAACCTCTTAGTACCGAAAATATCCTTGAAGATCTTTTCTGTAGCTTCGTATTTTGTGTGCGATCGCTTGAACAATAATGAACCCAGATAGAATTTCTCGAACACCTCATTCTTGAAGCGTTCAAAGATATTCTCGGCGCCTGCATAGAACTTATCCAGCTCCAGATTTTTGAACTCCTCTGTGGAGATCATCTGTCGGGCGCGGTCGCGCAGTCCCTGGGCCGACCCCTGCAGGCTATAGATAGCACCGACTACCGAACCGATCGATGTTCCTGCGATCAAGCTCGGCCGGATGCCGTTCTCTTCAAGTACTTCCAGGACCCCGATGTGGGCAAGGCCCTTGGCACCTCCACCCCCCAGGGCAATACCCAGATTCATTGCGGTTTCACGGTCTGGGCGATCACGATGCGGTCGCGGCCCTGTTCCTTTGCCATATACAGAGCGCGGTCCGCCTTTTCGATAAGATCGACCCTGGTCTTCGCATCGTTGGGGTAGTGGGCAATACCAATGCTCACCGTGAACTTGATCTTTGCGTTATCGAAACTCACCACCGACTTCAGAAGCTGGTCCTTCATGCGCACGGCTCTGTCCATACCCTTCTTAAGCGAACAGCCAGGCATGATGATCGCGAACTCTTCACCGCCATAGCGCGCGGCAATACCCACCTGGGATATCAACCGCCCCAGGAATTTCAGAACCTTATCCCCGGCCTGATGGCCAAAGGTATCATTTATCTTCTTGAAATGATCAATATCGAGGAACATGAGTATCAGTTCATTCACCTCGGATATCTTCGTCTCGAGTATTTCCTGGAAGTGACGGTGATTGTACAGATCGGTCAAGCCGTCGCGGATCGAGAGCTCCTTCACCTTATCATAGAGGATTGCCCGCTGCCATGCCAGGGATAACTGATACGACAGAATATTCAGG
>JASFEK010000202.1:0-3800 GCA_050124875.1 Caldifarciminota bacterium
CGCGCTTGACGATGCACACAGTAAGAAAAACACGATTGACACGATCAACATCGAATTGCGCAAGCGTTTACGCGACTGCCAGTCGCTAAGTGAAAAACTTAGTGCATCAGAGGAATATATCAGGAATATCATCAACAGCATTTCCAGTGGCGTTATTGCGATAGACAGTGATTTGAAGATAACTTACTACAATGATGTGGTAACGAATCTCTTCAATGTGTCAGGTGCAACCACAAAGACGTATTTCTATGACTCGTTACCTCTATTTCGAGAGACAACGATCGAAGAGAAGATCAAGAATACACTAGCGAACCGTGAACCATTCGTCGTCAAGAGAATCTCATTGCCGAGAGAGGAACGTGAACTAGTATTACGCGTACTAGGTTTTCCCATGACGATTGACGGCAATGTGACCGGAGTAACACTACTCATAAGCGACATAACGAGTGAGGAAAAACTCCGCGATCAGATGGCTGATTACGAAAAGCTCTCGGCCTTGAGTCAACTAGCCCTAGGCGCCGCGCATGAAATCAACAATCCGTTACTGGGTATTACATCGTACATTGAGCTGCTCCTTGAAGACGAAAAGGACGTCGAAAAGAAAACCCAGGCAAAACAAGTACTGGATAGTGCCTACCGCATATCGGAAACCGTCAGGGGGCTCCTGAACTTTGCCCGTCCATCGCCACCCAGCTTTACCAAGATCAGCGTCAATAAGCTGATCGCAGAGACTCTATCCTTTCTCAATCATCAGCCGCTCTTCAAGAAAATAAAAATAAAAAAGACCCTCGCAGAATCCGTTCCTCAAATTACGGCCGATGCTAACCAGATCCGCCAGGTCCTCATCAATATCTTCCTCAATGCTGCGCAAGCAACACCTACGGGCGGAACGATTGTCGTCTCCACTCAAAAAGTGAAGTTCGAGGACAGTGTGGAAATAAGAGTTGAAGATACCGGCTCAGGTATCTCGGAAGAAAACCTCAAGAGAGTCTTTGACCCTTTCTTCACCACTAAGAAGGGCGAGGGAACTGGGCTTGGCCTTAGCATCAGCTACAGCTATATCAAGAATCACAACGGTCAGATATACATCAGCAGCAAAATCAAGGAAGGCACCAAGGTGGCAATCCAACTACCGATCAGACAACCAAGTAAGCCAAAATCAGAGGTAATCGAAAATGGCTAAATCGATTCTCATTATTGATGACGAGGTGGTTACGCTCAATAATCTAAGGAGAGCCCTTCAGAAAGAAGGGCACGAAATTCTCCTCGCCGATTCCGGCGAATCCGGCGTCGATATTTTCAAACAGAATCGACCTAATCTAGCACTCGTAGACCTAATGCTTCCGGGCATCGATGGCATTGAGGTTCTTAAGCAAATAAAGAATATCGAACCCAATACCGTTGTCATCATGATCACCGCCTACGAAATAATCGAGAAAGCCATAGAGGCAATGAAGATGGGTGCCTACGATTACCTAATGAAACCTTTCAAAATAAACGAACTAAGAGCGAGCATAGCCCGGGCCCTCGAGCTTCAGTCGTTACGCGTCAGAGTATCAGAAACGGTTGCAACCGAGAAGGGAAAATTCTACTTCGACCGTATCGTCTCAAACAGTAAGAAGATGGCCGAGGCAATACGGACTGCCCAGCGCGTCGCGCATCTTGAGAAGACTACTGTCTTGATCACGGGTGAGAGCGGGGTGGGTAAAGGTCTGCTTGCACGGGCAATACACTATAATAGCCCGCGGGTTGATGAAACCTTCATGGAAATCAACTGTGCCGCTATTCCTGAAAGCCTCATGGAAAGCGAGCTTTTCGGTTACGAACCCGGGGCGTTTACAGATGCACGCCGCCGCAAAATTGGGCTATTGGAAAAAGCCGACCGCGGAACAGTCCTGCTCGATGAAATTGCAGATATGCCCCTTCCACTTCAGACCAAGATATTGAAGGTACTTGAAGAACAATCATTCACCCGTCTCGGTGGTACGGGTCAGATCAATGTCGATGTGCGGGTAATCGCCGCGACAAACAGGAATTTGAAGGATGAAATCGAAGCTCACAATTTCCGCGAAGATCTTTTCTACCGGCTCAATGTGGTACCGATAACGATCCCTCCTTTGCGCGAGCGGAAAGAAGACATAATACCTCTTACACTTGCCTTCGTTAATGGATTCAACATTGAACTGCACCGGGCGTTCAAGGGGGTTTCAGCCGAAGCAGCACATGCCCTAACGGAATATGAATGGCCGGGCAATGTCCGCGAACTCAAGAACATCATCGAGCGAATCATGGCCTTACATCAAAGTGAGGAGATCCTGATCAATCACCTTCCATTAGAAATAACAACGCCCAAGACTGCTGTACCAGGCATGGAAGAAGGTATCGGAAAAGGAGAACTCTTGACTCTCGAGGAATTGGAACAGCATTATATCAAGGAAGTCCTAAGAGTCACCGGCGGCAACAAGTCCCGGACCGCAAGGATACTCGGCATACATCCAACGTCCTTATTCAGGAAAATCAAGAAACAATCAAACAAGGAATAGCAGAAACCAGCAAACCGCACCGATCCTGACCATTCACAAGGTATAGCATTTTGCTATACCTCAGTGCATAATAGTATATACTGCCGTAATAAATCTCTAAATATCGAAACAAATATCTGGCACTGATATTGCATACTAGCTTAGCAAACGGAGGTTACAGTGGTGAAAATTAACGATACAAAGATTAAACAGAAAAAATATGATCCCTTTATCGAGGCGACCATGCAGTATGAAAGAGCCGCTGGCACGCTCGACCTAGAGCCCTGGATATACAACCGTCTTAAACACCCTGAAAAGGAATTGACCGTACATATGACCATAACGCGCGATGACGGTAATGTCGAAACATATACTGGATATCGGGTTCAGCACAGCACGGCTCGAGGTCCGGGTAAAGGTGGTATCCGCTATAGTCCAGATGCCTCACTCAGTGAATGCAAGGCATTAGCTGCATGGATGACATGGAAAACAGCTGTTTTGAATCTACCATTAGGCGGTGCCAAGGGCGCGGTCATCTGCAACCCACCGAACATGACTGAGGGTGATCTGGAAAAACTCACCAAGGAGTATACTTATTCGATCAAGGACATAATCGGACCGGACAAAGACATCCCGGCACCGGATGTATGGACGAATTCACAAACCATGGCTTGGATCTGCGATGCATACAGTCGGTACATAGGCCATTTTGAACCGGCAGTAGTCACGGGCAAACCATTGGAAATAGGTGGATCGTGCGGCCGAGCTGGAGCCACTGGCCTGGGTATGTATTACTCGTTGCTCGAAGCATCCAAGCATTTGGAATACCCTCTCGAGGGGAAACGGGTAGCCATTATCGGCTACGGAAACGTTGGGGCATCGATTGCCCAATTACTGTACAACTATGGTTGTAAGATAGTCGCGATAACGGATATTTATGGTGGCATCTACAACCGTAATGGTATCGATATTCCTGCGTTGGACAAATATGTCGCCAATGCAAAGACCGTGAATGGTTTTGAGCAGTATGATTCAGTGACCAATGAGGAGCTGATAGAACTCAAATGCGACATTCTACTACCCTGTGCGTTAGAAGGTATGATAAACTCAAAGAACGCGAACAAGATCAGGGCAAAGATAATCTGTGAAGGTGCTAATGGACCGACGACAAATGAAGCAGATGAGATCTTGAACGCGAAGAAAGTCTTTGTAGTACCTGACATCTTGGCCAACGCCGGCGGCGTCACGGTATCCTACTTGGAGTGGATACAGGATCTG
>JASFEK010000203.1:0-3783 GCA_050124875.1 Caldifarciminota bacterium
CTTGGCAATCCCATAGACCATGGCACTGTATGCCATCTCAGCCTCCTTATCGCCCGTAGTGATGCGGTCTTCGACTTCCTGAATATCGTCGGTGCCCAAATAAGAGAGCATACCACCCGCTCGGTTCAGTTTCTTTCTTATGTCCTCGAATTTCATCTTGCCGCTGCAGCAGAGTTTTGCCAAGGGTATCGTGGGCAGAGCTCCGGTCCGCTGCGGTGAGAATGGACCGTCCTCATTCGCGTTCGATGAATCGACTTGCTTGCCTCTCAGGTGGGCGGCTACCGTGATACCTGTACCCAGATGTATGATGACAAAATTGCATTCAGCATAAGGCTTGCCCAGTTCCTTGGCTGCTTTCTTTGCCACCATGCGTACATTCAGGGCATGACTCAGGGCCTTCCTCGGCATCTCCTTTAAGCCGGAAAACCGCGCCAGCGGCCAGAATTCATCGACCGAAACCGGATCTACGAAGTAGGCCGGGATATTTGCCTTATCTGCGACCTCCTTCGCGATAATGACTCCTAATAATGAAGGGTGTTCAGATTGGTAATTTCCTGATTTGATATCCTGAATCAACCGGTCGTTTACATTGTACGTTCCGCTGGTCAGGGGTTTGAAAGGTCCACCGCGCCCAACGACTGCATGTAGTGACCCCACGCTAACTTTTTTGGACTCTAGTATCTGAATGATCTTTTCCATACGAAACTGATACTGATCTATGATCCTGCTGAATTTCAATAATTCTTCTGGATTGTGCCGGATGTTCTCTTCAAAAACCGGCTGGGCATCGCCGAATAACGCAATACGCGTCGAACCAGCACCAGGATTGATCACCAGAATATTGAATGCCATTTAGATTCCTCATCAATGATACCACAACCAGCAAATAAAGTCAATCGGTTTACGCAACCACTATTTTTCGGCATTGACTATCCGGCTATGCGAAGTATACTACTTCAATGGCTTTCGCAATAATACTACTATTGGCATCAGTCTCACCCGGTGTTGTCATTGTTGACAACGTGTTGTTCTATGGCGATGACCATAGCATGCGGGTTCTCAACACCGGAGACATGGTCGACATTCTCGAGTACGATAACGCGCGGATCTTGGTTGAATATGACAGCGCAACCGGCGAACTCGACAAGAATGTCATCATTGACCTGAACCACGTTGTTGCCGAACACGAGCAGTTCGTCTTTTCACGCGGCTATTTTGATGAGGGCGAATACGCAAAGGCAATCCGTCTTCTGGAGATTTTCATCAAGTTCTTCGACGATTCATATTATCTCGCCGAGGCGCTCTATTATCTAGGGCAATCCTACGAAGCGCTGGCCAGTAGTGGCAGCAGTGATTCAATGCCTCATTTCTCAACGAATGAACAGATCAACCAGCAATATTACAATGGCGATGCCTACCGGATACTGGTGAACGCCTTCCCGGAAAGTCCATTCGCGGCTAAAGCCCAATACCGGTTGATAAACATCTATCGCATCAGCAATCTGCCGTGGGATGACTCCGCCCAGATCATACTTCAGGAGCTGGCCATGTGGGATGACTTCTGCGAGCGATTCATGCATACGGATGATTACATGCTGGCATTATCTGAGAAAGGATACCTATACCGGGTCTTGTACGAAATAACCGAGGACATCGACTATCGCGACAAAGCCTTTACAACATTCAACGAGATTATTCACGGCTATCCTAATACGATCCATGCGGCTTACGCTCGCGTTCACCTCCACGAACTAGAAAGCGGTGAGAAGATCTACAAATATTGAAAAAACTATTTCTTGTGTATCTTTCTTGATGCAAGGAGTTTCTTCACCGGGTAGGTGTTAACCACATCTTTGGGTTCGAGCCACCCCCGGCGGGCCGTGACGACCCCGAACTTCATCCACATGAGACCTTTCGTATCATGGGCATCAGTCCCGATCGATATCTTGATACCCATGCCCTTTGCCACCTTCAGATTTACATCGCTCAAGTCGAGCCGATCCCAGTAAGCATTCAACTCTAACCATGTTCCGGTTTCAACCGCCTTTTCCATGACTCTCTGCAGGTCAAGCACATAACCCTCACGCGACGATATCAACCGGCCCGTGGGGTGTCCGATCATATCGACGTATTCATTATCCATTGCCGCACAGATACGCTCGGTCACGTTTTTGGTAAAACCCTGATGAATAGAGGCAACCACCAGTTCGAAATGCTTCAGTATATTGTCTGGATAATCCAGTTTGCCGTCCTTCAGGATGTCGACCTCGATGCCCTTGAGCACGCGCACCTTTGATCTCTTGTTGACCCTATCGATCTCCCTCCATTGCTTACGCAAACGCGCCACCTCCAAGCCATGGGCGTATTTTGCTGATCGCGAATGATCAGTGATGAGAATGTATTCGTAGCCCAGCGACGCAGCACATTCGGCAAGCTGCGCGATTGTTGCCGAGGAATCTGAGTATCGGGAATGCATTTGCAGATCGCCGCGAATATGTTTCATCTCAACCAGCCTCGGTAATTTCTTTTTCTGTGCTGCTTCTATCTCGCCCCGGTCCTCACGCAATTCCGGGGGTATGTAGCCCAGCCCGAGCCGCGTGTAGACTTCTGTTTCGGTCTTGCCGGCAACCATTTTGTTACCCTTGAAGAGCCCGTATTCACTCAACTTCATTCCTTTTGTGCGCGCGATGTTGCGGCACCGCACATTATGGGCTTTGGATCCAGTGAAGTATTGCATTGCCGCACCATAGGATCTCGGCGCTACTATACGCAGGTCCACCTGAGTACCGCCCTCGACCATGATCGATCCCTTGGTGTCGCCGGCGGCAAGCACCCGCTCGGTACCGGGGTATTTCGTGAAAATCTCAACTATCCTCGCTCCTTTTCTACCGGTGACGAGTATATCAACATCGCCAATTGTTTCTTTCCACCGACGCAGGGAACCAGCCGGAGAAATATCCGTGATCTTAGCATTCTGCTTCATGTAGTCGATGATCTCGGTAGCGATTTTTTCAGCTACGGCGACGGATAGACGTTCATGACCCTTTTCATACAACTCGATCCCCTTGCGGATATTCTCGACCTTCTTCTCGCCCATTTGTGGCAACTTGGCCATTTTCCCGCTCGCAATCGCCTTTTTCAAATCGGCCAGATTCCTAATCTTCAATTTCTTATGCGCCAGCGACAGGGTCTTTGGACCAAGGTTTTGAATGTCGAGCATCTTCAGGAGCGAGTCTGGTATGCCCTTAGTAACCTCCTGATACTTCTTCATCTTCCCGGTCTCAAGGTACTCCACTATCTTCTTGGCAATACCCGCGCCAATACCCGGCAGCTCATCCAGCTTTCCTGCGCGGTGTAAGACCTCTACGTCCTCAACCAGATCATCCAACACCCGTGCTGCCTTGCGATAGGCAAGGATGCGGAAGATCATCTCGCCCTGGAACTCCAGGGCATCGGCGATACGATCGAAGATCCTTGCCAACTCCTTGTTCTTCATCAAGGAATTATCTGCAAATTGCATGCAAAATCAAGGGGTCGCCGCGCCAGGGGTTGTTCATAGCCTACTGAAAACTGTATATATAATAGAGCCGGGCATGGTGGCATATGATTCATATGCAGAAAACCAACCTAATGCATGCGGGAAATTACCCGGTACGGTCGAAGAACTTGATTTTATCGAATGTTTTGCTATAATCATGACAAATGTGGCAAGAAACGACACAGAAGATAGTGGCCTGGTTGAAGGAGCAGCTGACGGAAACCAGCACCAAAGGGTTTGTGCTG
>JASFEK010000204.1:0-3760 GCA_050124875.1 Caldifarciminota bacterium
CGTAAAGAAATCGATGGATCGACTGAAGGAACGGGATCCTGAGTTCTACGAAAGGTTATTGGTCATATTGAAAGACCCAACCGTCGCCCACTTCCTCAATATCTCGGCCAGAAAAGAGCTCGGTATCTAGGCAGATATTGAACTTACGTTCTAAATCCGCGCCAGATTCTTTGCCGGTACCGAATAGAATTCAACGGTATCTGAGAAAGGCGCTATGCGCGGTACTTCCTGCCTGACCTCGATTCTCGAAGGTTGCGCACGGTTTCTTATGACAGTATCGATCGACCTGGTCATGATTATTCCCAACAGGAAAGCACCGAGCGCAAATACCAGGCTTTTCGGTATCCCAAGCAACCTGGTACGGCTGGGCTTTGGTTTCACGATCCGTTCGGCAATATCACGATACACATCAGATGCCGGTTTAAATCTTGCGGATTCCTTGAACTCATCCACCGTTCTTTCCGTTTCGGCCGCTCCTGCACGGCATTTCTCACAGACCGCGAGGTGTTCGTTCACCTGAATCTGCAATTCAGGATCCAGCTCTTCTAACACATAATCAATCAAATGCTTCTTAGTATCTGCACAATTCATTGCTCATCCTTCATAATTTCCCTCAACCTACACATACCGTGATGCATCCTCGATTTCACCGTTCCCAACGGACAACATAGGACATCGGCAATATCCTGATAAGTCATCCGCTCATAGAATTTCAAAACAACCACGATTCTTTGATACTCAGGCAATTCATTCAGCAATCTCTGCACCCTGAGTTCTCTGACGAAATCAGGACCTGGATTTGCCATAGCCGAGGTGAGTTGCCGTTCAAATGATTTCAATTCGGTCTTCTTTTTCCTGAAATGGCTGTAACACGCGTTCGTGGCTACGCGGTATAGCCAGGCTATTATATTTCCACGCTCATCAAGATTTGAATTCGCGAGCTTCGTAAAAGTTTCAACCAAAACGTCCTCGGCCAGGTACCAATCGCCGAGTAATCGAACACAGTAATTGAACAAACCGCCACTCAATTGATTGTACAGAACTTCGAACGCGTTTTCGTCGCCCTGCTTGAATCTCCTATACAATCCAAAGATTTCTGCAGAGGTCTGTCCGATCATTCCCCCTGGTATTTCCTGATTAGGGTAATTATCTCTTTATCCGTCGGTTGTTTCTCTAGAATACCGGCAAGTATGCTCACCGCCTTTTCATCCATGCCGTTCTCATGGTAAATGCGTGCCACCTCTTTCTCCAATTTCACATCACCAGCCTCAATTTCCAATAACCGTTCAAGAGCACTGTCGGCTGCTGATCGCTCACCCATCTTGAAATATATCTGTGCTTCGTTGTAATAGAACATCGGCTCTTCGCCAAAGCGCTTGGCAAATTCCAGTGCAGTAATTGCCGCTTCGTATTCGCCCGAAGCGTCCAGCGCACCGGAAAGATTGTATGCGACGGCTGCGTAATTCCTCACCATGCTCTGGATGTTCCTATCGAATAACCCTAGAGACCGCGAAAACAACTTGTCAAATTCGAATACCTCGTAGAGCAAATACTTGGTACGCACAATATCGATATCGGACTCACTTACTTCATACACCAAGCCGGCGAGTTTCAACGGGTAACCGTACTGCTCGGGTCCGTAAACGGTTGTCGAGAAAACGACCGGCCGGCTGCTTTGTTCCAGAAGCTTTTCTATCAGCTGATCAGATATCTTCCAGAACCCACCGTCTTCCTTGATATGTTTCAGTTCGGCTATCTCCTGTTCAGTAAGCAACAGCGGCAACCCATGCCGCTTCAAGAAGCGTGCGTAATCTTTAAGATTGAGAAGGCTTCGATTCACGATGAGTACGTCGGTCCGTATACCCTCTTCCTGAAGTAGCCAAGACGGGTACGTATCGTAATCGCCGTTTGTAATGAGCACCGCGTTTGCCGGCGCGGAGTTAAGCAAGTTCTTATTGAATTCAAGCAGCGCATCAAAGTCCGTTTCGTCGCGGAAGTGAAGCCGTGTCTCTTTCTCCCATGTTGCATTGACCACGGAATACGGTTTACGATCGTTCCATACGCTCGAAAACAACATTGGCCAGCTGAAAGTACGATACAACATAACGAAATCCGCAACGACATCATGGACATCCTTGCTTTCAAACAAGGCAAAGTGATCCAGGTTGAACGACGCAGGCTCGATGGCGGTCAACATGGCCGACCTCAGGGGCACAAGGCCGTCGCCGGCTATCTCTTCAGGGAAGCTTCCGGCCATGACCTTTTGCCCGCGCAAAGACACGAAATTCTTGTTCTCTGTCGGATCGTCATAATAGTGGAAGCCTGGCAGATGCTTCTTACCTTGCACACTGGATATCAACTCTGACCCCGGCACCAAGTCCTGGACATGCTCTGCCATCGCATCGATGAGTGCAAAGCGGAACGGACTGGAGCCTTGTTTGGCATTATCGATAATCGCAAAATTCGATCCGAAAAACGGAGTGCCAACCGCAATAACTGCTGATGAGATGTCTCTCATGTAATATGCTGAGTCGGTCAAGTAACGATGAGTGACCAAACCGCCCACACCAAAGCTCACAACATCCAATCTAAAATCGCCGTATTCCTGATGCAGTGTCTTGAGGTCTTCATGCAACATTCTTGCGTTGTCCTCAACAGATACATCCGGTCGGTAGGCGAAAATCCAGACCGGCAACCCATAGCCCTTCTGCTGTAAAACCTTCTTTAGGTTACTCAAGTAATTGCTGATGTAAAAATCGCCGACGATCAACAAGCCCTCATCTGTCTTCACATGGTCAACAATACCGTACTGCCCGGGTTCCTCGGTGAGATAGTATTCGCCACCGTGCCAGATTGGTGCCCGGAGTGTTTCACTCCTGACCTCAGCCCCTGGAAGAGGTACAAAACCCTTGCCGATCCTGGCGCCCATGCCGGTGTTCTCATCTTCTGCTGGACAGAAGAACACGGCCGGTTCCTCGAATACCAGTGTCTCGGGGAGGATTACGTAGGATACGCCGTTCAAGGAAAACCCTTGGGCATACTTGTGCCGCGCAACACCGCGCTTCTCGACGCGTACTCTTACCGTATCAGTTACGCTATTCGCCGGAATTTCCAGCCGGGCACCGTTCAATTCAAGGACCGAGCCCTGACTGGTCACGATATTTTCAACATATGTTGGTGCACAACCAGCAGCGGTCATTAGCACCAGCGCAAGGGAAAACAAGAATATCTTGTGCATGTTACCTCCTATGAATATAACGCGTTTAGAGGCAAAAGAGTTCGATATGAATACGATCAGGGCTTGTTCAAACGATGCAAATCAGCTTCGCTGAAGCCGAAATAATGGCCAATCTCATGAATAAGTACCTTTTTCACCCATTCCCTCACCTCCTCTTCAGTCCGGCTCACACGCTCAATATTCCTCTTGAAGAGGGTTATCTTGTCGGGCAAGACATTACCGTACCAGACACCGCGGTGCTTAAACGGCACGCCCTGATAAAGCCCCAAAAGCGATGACTGGGCAACAGGTTCTTCTTCAACTACCACTTCAATGTTGTGCATTTTAGAACGAAATACAGGGGGTAAATCATCGAGTGCTTCACGCACTAGTTCAGCGAATCTCTCACGTTCCATAAAACGGACAGGCTACTTATTGGACCCTGTCGCAGACTGGCCGAGAATTTTCCTGGCGATGTTGATTGCGGTCTTTTTCTTGCCGATTCGCTTCAGATTCGTACGCATTTGCGCCATTTTCGACGGA
>JASFEK010000205.1:0-3715 GCA_050124875.1 Caldifarciminota bacterium
ACGGTCAATCCATATCCCTGCAAGCCAACGATCTTCTTGGGATTGTTGGTCAATAGCACGATAGATGACAGACCCAGATCGACCAGGATCTGAGCGCCTATGCCATAGTCGCGCAAATCAGCCGGAAATCCAAGAGCCAGGTTTGCCTCAACCGTATCCAAACCGCTATCCTGAAGATTGTACGCCCTCAGCTTGTTCAGCAAACCTATACCTCTACCTTCCTGACGCATGTACACGAAAACACCGCGTTTGTGCTTTGCGATCAGTTTGAGAGCCTGTTCCATCTGATCACCGCAATCGCAACGCAGCGAACGAAATACATCACCGGTCAGGCACTGTGAGTGCACACGCACCATGACGTTCTTCTTGCCCTTTACGTCGCCCAGGACGAGTGCGATGTGATGGTCGCCGCTGATCTTGTCCTCATACAAAAGAAGACAAAACTCACCATACTTAGTTGGCAAGTTGACTTCAAGAACGCGTTCAACCAGCTGCTCTTTTTTCTGGCGGTATTCAATGAGATCCTGGATGCTGATGATCTTCAGGCGAAACCTCTTGGCGATTCGCTTCAGGGCCGGCAAGCGCGCCATCCGGCCGTCATCATCCATTATTTCACAGAGCACACCAGCCGGGTAGAAACCCGCAATCCTTGCCAGATCGACGCTGGCCTCGGTGTGCCCAGCACGGCGTAAGACGCCTCCATTGGCTGCGCGCAGCGGGAATATATGGCCAGGGCGAGCAAGGTCACCCGGCTTTGTCTTCTTGTCAATCAATACTTTCACGGTCTTGGCGCGGTCAAATGCTGAACTCCCCGTGGTCGTGCCCTTCTTGGCATCCACACTGACCGTAAATTGCGTACCATGCAATGCGGTTATCTCATCGACCATGATCGGGATGTCCAGCGCCTTGAGCCTTTCACTGAGCAATGTGGCGCAAATAAGACCCCTGCCTTGCTGAGCCATGAAATTGATGATTTTTGGCGTTATTTTCTGTGCGGCAACGATGAAATCGCCTTCGTTTTCACGACTTTCATCATCAACCACGATTATCGGCTTGCCTTTTTTGACATCCTTCAACGCATCTTCAATACGTGCTAGCATACGGAATATTCTATTGATATTCGTAAAAAAGTCAAGAAATAAGATAAAAAAGGTATGAAGTATTGGGAATGTCTACGCTATTGTCTACGCCGGTTCCGGGCTTTTCCCAGCAATTTCAAGCCTTTTTCTCCTCTGCGTGATGCTTGATGATCCTTGCCTGCGCAATATAGATCACGTCTTCACAGATATTGGTCGAAAGGTCGGCAATACGTTCTAGATTCTTGGCGACCAACAGGTACTGTATCGCTGACCCGATTTTCTCAGGTTCCTCGAGCATGTACGTGAGCAGGATCCGAATCGTCTCATTGCGCATTTCATCAACGACCGAGTCCCTTTCGCACACCTTTTGAGCCCTTGCTGCGTCGTTATGAATGAAGCTTTCAACGCTATCCCGTAGCATCTCCTTGACGATTGGCGCCATTGACCATATGTTCGTGATCTGCGTGACTTGCGGGCCTTCGACCACATACTGGAGGCAGTCAGCGATATTGACCGAATGATCACCCATTCTCTCCAGGTCATTGTTCATCTTGATAGCTCCGATCAACAATCTCAGGTCTGAACCGACCGGCTGATGACGGGCGATCAGTTCAACACATGTGTCCTCGATCGATATTTCCATTTCATCTATTGCATGATCGATCTCGCGAATCTGTTCCGCCATTGCCGCGTTCTTCTTTTTCAAGGCATCAAGTGATTTGGTGATTGATTCCTCAACAAGAGCCGCCATTTCCACAAGCTTTCGCTTTACATTCTGCAGTTCTTCATCAAAGTGCCGGTCCATTTGTCCTCCTTTCCTTAACCAAAACGGCCACTTATGTAGTCAAATGTTCGCTTTTCCTTGGGGTTGGTGAACACCGTTTTGGCCGTATCGAATTCTACCAGCTCACCGAGCAGCATGAATCCCACTTCATCAGCGATGCGTGCTGCTTGCTGCATGTTATGCGTGACGATGACGATTGTATACATTTTCTTCAGCTCCAGCATCAACTCCTCAATCTTGCCCGTCGCAATTGGATCCAGGGCTGAACAGGGTTCGTCCATGAGTAGTATCTCCGGTTCAACTGCAAGCAGGCGCGCAATACACAGCCGCTGCTGTTTCTCGGCGGAAAGACTCAGCGCTGGAGCATGCAACCGGTCTTTCAAGTCATTGAAGAGATCGACCGCGGCAAGGGAACGTTCGACTATCTCGACCAGCGTCTTCCTATCACTGATACTCCACACCCTCGGACCGTAGGCGATATTATCGAAGATTGAGAGTGGAAATGCATTGGGCCGCTGGAATACCATACCCACTCTCTTTCTCAAGAGAATAAGGTCATGCAATGGCGAGTAGATATCTTCTTCGTCGATCAAAACACTGCCCGTGATTCTCGCCCCCTCGATAAGCTCATTCATCCGATTGAAAACACGCAACAGTGTAGACTTCCCACAACCCGAAGGACCTATTATCCCGGTTATCAAATTCCTCTTGATATTCATGTTGACGTTCTTGAGTGCCTGGAACTTATGGTAATACAGGTTGAGATTTGCCGTGGTGATTATCATCCGAATCTCCCACGGATGTAGTCATTGGTTCTTGCCTTTGCCGGACTCGTGAACAATTTCTGGGTCTGGTCGATCTCGACCAGTTCGCCGAGAAAGAAGAAGGCTGTCCGGTCAGATATGCGTGCAGCTTGCTTAGTGTTGTTGGTCACCAAGACAAACGTGTAATCCTTTTTCAACTCCACCATCGTCGCCTCGATCTTTGCAGTTGATATGGGGTCGAGTCCAGAGCATGGCTCATCCATCATGATCACCTCAGGTTGCATGGCCAGGGTGCGGGCAATACACAATCGCTGTTGCTGCCCTCCGGAAAGCCGCGAGGCCGAATCCGTCAACCGGTCCTTCACCTCATCCCATAGGTTCGCCGATTTCAACGCGTGGTGTACCAGATCATCCATCTGTGATTTCTTGAATTTCCTGTGCAGTCGTGGTCCGTAAGATATGTTCTTGTAGACCGAACCGGGTAGCACGATCGGCGTCGCGAAGACGATCCCCATTCTTTTTCTCAAGGCATTGATCGGAATCTGGAATATGTCGATACTATCTAGGAGTATTTTGCCGGTGATACGGGCATAGTCGATTTCATACAAACGGTTCATGGCGCGCAGCAAAGAACTCTTCCCGGAATTCGCCGGACCGATGACCGCTAATATCTCGTTGCTCTCAACATCGAGATTGATACCTTTCAATGCCCAATGGCCGTCGTAGTAGAGGTTCAGTTCTCTTATGCTGATCTTACTCATCAGTAATACCGGGCAATGAAGCGGTGCATTAAACGGTATGCTATGAAGTTGATCGCCAGTATGATGATGATCAGGACGGCTGCGGTACCATAGGCCTTGGGCATGGAAATACCTTCACGCGCCAAGATGTAGAAATGGACGGCCAGGGTTCGCGTTGATGAGAATATCGAAGTCGGTAATCCCAACGAGGAACCAGCCGTAAAGATGACCGCCGCGGTCTCGCCCACGGCGCGGCCGATCCCTAAGATGACGCCGGTCAATATCCCGGGCAAAGCGGTCGGCAACACGACCCGTGTTATGGTATCCAGCTTGCCGCCACCGAGCGAA
>JASFEK010000206.1:0-3706 GCA_050124875.1 Caldifarciminota bacterium
TCTTGAAGCTGATCGTGAAACCATCCGCATACGTGAACATCTCATGGATTATGTCCTTGATCTTCTTATTCTCATAGCCAGTCTCGTACTGCTTTATGAACCACGCATTCTCGGCAAAACGGCAGGCATCAAAAAACAGAGGTATATTGTGTTTGTGTGTGACTTCGGCAACGGCCTGGATATTCGCCATGGAAACGGGCTGACCCCCGGCCGTGTTGTTGGTGATCGTCAAGTATACAAGAGGGATCTTATCAGCCGACTCTTCAAGCAGTGATTCCAGCTTCCCCACGTTCATGTTTCCCTTGAACCGCGCATCGCTCTCAGAATTCAGCAATTCATTAGAGAAAAGGTTAACGGCCTGCATCATGTTCGCCTCTATGTTTGCGCCAGTTGTATCAAAGTGTCCGTTGCTGGGAATGATGAGTCCGCTGCCCAGTTTGCCGATCTGCGTGAAGAACGCATCTTCACTGGACCGGCCCTGATGGAATATGAACGCATTGGGTTCTTCTGCCCCGGGCTCATCAAAGAACGCTTCGCCAAACGTGTCTCTGATCTGATCCTTGAGCATGAAATAGCCGCGGTTCGAACCGTATGCCTCATCGCCCAGATGCAGGGCAGCCCACTGCTCGCTCGTCATGGTCGTCACGCCTGAATCCGACAGAAGATCGCAACCGGTGATCATCTCAGCAGGAAAGAAGAAAACGTTCAGACCAACCCTATCCAGCATCTCTGCCCGCTGCTCGGGCGTGTATGCCTTCTTCAACTCCACCGAGTGATTCACGTACGGCCTCGGCCTCGCCGACAATTCCTTCTCCGCTGGTAACCTCGCGACCAGCGATGCTAGTTTCTGTGCCATGGCCTAATCAGCTGGGTGTTCTCCGTCCAATGATTCACGGAGTATCTCACACACATCCATGACCTTGATATCAAGGTTCATGGCCTTCACGGTTTCTTCAAACATCTGCAGGCAGTACGGACAGGCAACCGCAATGACCTCGGCGCCGGTATCAACCAGTTGCTTTATGCGAATATCAGCCATACGTTCGCCCTTTGGCCAGTCGATCCATAATGCACCGCTGCCTGCTCCGCAACATAGACTCAGGTTGCGCGAGAACTCCTCTACTTCCACTAACTCTAGTCCCGGAATACTTCTCAGTATGTTTCTCGGTGCATCATATATACCACTCTGTCTGCCCAGGGTACATGGGTCGTGGTAAACAACCTTATGATTGAAAACCTTACCGGGTTGGATCTTTCCTTGCTCGATCAACTGCCCGAAGTACTCGGTAACATGAACCGCGTCAAAAGAACCACCCAGCTCTGGATACTCCTTCTTGAAGGTAACGTAGCAATGTGGTGAACTCACCAGGATGCGCTGTACGCCCGCCGCCTGGAAGTTCTTAATATTCGATTGCGCGGTCTCCTTGTATACTGCTTCAGCGCCCACACGCCTTATCGCTTCGCCACAGCAACTCTCTTGGGAGCCGAGAATGCCGAACGAGACATTTGCATGCTGGAGCAGGTACGCGGTAGCCCGGGCAACACCCTGTATCCGCGCATCATATGCGGGCACGCAACATGGAAAATACAACAGATCCATACCCGACTTGAATTCATCCACCCCGGATTCCTTTGCCCAATCAGCACGCTTCTCGCGCGGCTCGCCTAAGGGGTTCCCAACATTCTTTATCTTCAGCACAACTGATTTCAGCGTTTCCGGGTAAGAACCAAAATCAACGAGAATCCTCCTTGCTGATCTGAGTATATTGGGCATGTTAACACCCAACGGGCACTGGTCAACACAGGCTTCACATCCCACGCAGCGGTATATCTTGTCGACCTCCTTAGCCAGTTCCTCTTTATCCTCGCTGCTTGCGATCAAACCGAGTACCGTTTCCATGGGAAACCGGAACACCAGAAACTCATAGGTTCCTACCTGGAACCAGGGACAAACGCTCGCACACTTGCCACACTGGAAGCATTTATAGGCATCGATCGCGCCCTCTTCGATCAATGCATCCCTGATCTCAGGATTGAATTCAGCAACAATGTTCTTCTTATTCGCCAAGGATTACCTCCACCATTCTTGAGATCTGTTTTTCGATCAGATTCTTCTGCTGTGAAGCACCACTCGGGCACGCCGCAACGCAACAACCGCATCCCATGCACAACGCTTCGTTTATTCTCACGATATTCTTCTCTTCATCGAATTCCCGCGCCTCATACGGACAAGTCACGACGCACAGCTTGCAGCCGCAGCACACATCCTCATCGATCGTCACTACCATTGGCTCCGCAGTCAATTCCTTCTTACTGAACATCTCAAGCACCTTAGAAGCAGCGGCTGAAGCCTGAGCCACGGTTTCTGGAATATCCTTGGGCGTCTGGGCACAGCCGGCCAAAAAGAATCCTGGAACGAGTGATTCAACCGGACGCAATTTGGGATGCGCTTCATTAAAGAATCCGTGAATATTGGTCTGGATCCTTAACTTCTTCGCCAGCTCAGGCGTATTCAGAGAAGGAACAACCGCCATGGAGAGTACTACCATATCACACTTAACCCTCATCGCCCGTCCACTCAGTGTATCCGTTGTCCAAACCACCAGATCATCGCCTTCCTTCAAAACCCGCGAAGGCTTTCCCCTTACATAAAGGACATTCTCATCCTCTTTGGCCCGCATGAAGAATTCTTCATAATCCTTACCAGCAGTCCGTATGTCAATTGAGAATATGATCGCCTCACCGTCAGGCACCCGTTCTTTGTATAGCAGGGCATGTTTGGTGTTATACATGCAGCATATCTTTGAACAATACGGCAGATGATGCTCTCGGTCGCGCGAGCCCACACAAGATATGAAAGCGATTCGCTTGGGCGTCTTGTCGTCGGACGGTCGGCGGATCTCACCCTGGGTCGGGCCAGATGCCGAGAGCAAGCGTTCAAACTGTAACCCGTCGATCACGTCTTCATACCTGCCTGCACCGTACTCACGAATTTCCTCGATCCCATAGAGCTCGTATCCCGTTGCCACAATGATCGCACCAACCTCCTCCTCAATGATCTTATCCTGCATATCATGCTTGATCGCATCTTGCCCGCAAGCCTTTTCACATTCCCCGCACTCGACACAACCGCCGCAGGAAAAACACCGTAATGCTTCTGCCTTGACTGCCTCTTGATTCAAACCAAGATTCACCTCGTCGAAATTACTCAACCGGTCGGCGACCGCCAGCGTAGGCGACTCCTGACGCTTGTTGTTCTTAATGATACGGGGCACTTTTATATCCTTGACGGCAGTGAGCTTCTGCCGACCCACACCCATGTCCAAACCGCGCAGGTAGCGGTCAATGGATACAGCGGCTTCCTTACCGTCGGCGATCGCCCAGATGACCGTATCCGGTCCACGCACTACATCGCCGCCGGCAAAGACCCCGGAAACCGAGGTCGCCTTTGTGGTATCATCGACCACAATGCTGCCCCATTTGCTCAACTGTAGTTTTGTACTCTTTGAAAGGAACGAAGTATCCGGTGACTGCCCGATGGTTACCACTACGGTGTCGACCGGGATCGTGAAGTCTGAGCCGGGAATTGGCTCGGGCCGGCGGCGCCCTGATTCATCGGGTTCACCAAGCTTCATCCTTATGCATTTCATTTGCTTCAGCGCACCGTTTTCACCAATGAATCCGGTCGGCGTCGCGAGAAATCTGA
>JASFEK010000207.1:0-3700 GCA_050124875.1 Caldifarciminota bacterium
CGCCTGATGATATCGCTGTCAATGCCGATCTCCCTGAGTGTGTTTCTTATTTTACAGGACGATTCTCCGGCGTTCACGAAATCGCCGCCTTGTATCGCGTATTCTTGTTGTAGTAGTGCTTCAGACTGCATTCCCGGGCTGCTCTTCATCGTGAGGTGCGGCACATTTAATACCATTCGTGTAGAGAATGCCGCATGCTTCGTACATCTTCAGCTTCGTTGCGAGGATCGGAATTTCGCACTGCCGAGCGAGTTGGACAGTGTCGTCGGACGGGTTCTTACCGCGTACAAAGACGATTGCACCGACTCCGGCGATCTCGCATGTTCTCACCACCTGCTTGTTGGTGAGGCCGGTGATCAGGATCGTATTACGGTCGGAAAAGGGTTTTGAAAACGCAAGTACATCGCTCATCAGATCCGATGCCTTTGCGTATTTTATGTCGATCTCTTGTGCTCCATGTTCAGAGATCAAATCTGCACTAAGCAGCTGTCTGATTTGGGAAAGGGTCATTCCTTATTTTTTGCGCTTTCGAGTTGTTTTGCGACGCTGGTACTTGTCTTGATATTGATCGATAATTTTGTCGGCTTTTTGTACCGTTGTTTGACCGTGGTATTTTCCATCGACGACCACGATCGGTGCCAATGCACAAGCGCCCAGGCAGTTAACACTTTCGAGTGTGAACTGTCCGCCCACGGTCGTGCAGCCGGGTTCAACTTCTAATCTTTCCTGTAGCCTATCGAGTACTGATTGAGCACCACGAACATGGCAGGCGGTCCCGAGGCAAACCGTGACGATATGCTTGCCTCGCGGTGCTAAGCTGAACGCGCGGTAGAATGTCGCCACACTGTAGATATCGGTCATGGGTACTGATAGTCTCTCAGAAACGATTTTCAGTGCCTCAGGTGGCAGCCAGTTGTATTTTTCTTGTATATCCTGTAAAACAGCTATGAGTGCCGATTTATTACCTTTGTATTTGTCAATGATGCGTGAAACAGATTTAGGATTTGTTTTCATTGCACTCCTTTCAAAAAACAGTTAGATTATAGGTATTTTTTTCATAAAGTCAATAGGTGATTCGCATTTGGGGGTATAGCATAATGCAATACTCTTGGGTGAATGCGAAATTCGGGTCTAAGTGAATGAGGTAAAGACCGGGGTCGAGCCATCAGGCAGACCGACCCCGGTCAGTGTGTTCTGATCAGTTACGTCCGACCTTGCCGAACAGTCGTAAGCAATCAGCGACGCGCTGCACAGCAAGGATGTACGCTGCATTACGTTTGTCTGTCTTTTTGTGTTGGGCAACGCGCATGACGTCCCAAAATGCCCGTTGCATCATCTTACGGCATCTTTCGGTTATTTCGCTTTCCTCCAAGAAGATTCTCTGCATATCTTGTATCCATTCGAGATAGGATACAACGACACCGCCGGCATTTGCCAGAATATCGGGTATGATGAAAACCCCTTTGTCATCGAGTAGTTCGTTGGCTTCACTCGTCATGGGTCCATTGGCTCCTTCACAGATGATGACGGCTTTGATCTTATCGGCATTGCGCGCGGTTATCATACCTTCAACCGCACAGGGAAGGAGAACATCACAATTGAGCTCAAGTGCTTCCTCGTTTGTGATCGAGTCGTATCCTTCAAACCCCTTTACCTGTTTGGTCTCAGCGACATACTTATCGAGTTCGGGAATGTTGATGCCGCCGCGATGGTATATGCCTCCGTTTATATCGGTTATAGCAGTGATCTTAGAACCATACTTGTACAAGAGACGTGCGATAGATGAACCCACGTTTCCATATCCGATTATGACGACATTCTTGCCAGCGAGTGGAAATTCAACGCGTTTTTCCGCTTCCAGGAGGGTATAGTACATACCGAGTCCGGTGGCGCCAGCGCGCCCTAGCGATCCGCCAATTGATAGGGGCTTACCGGTCACCACGGCTGGTTCAAACCATCCTTTGTGTCGGCTGTAGGCATCGCATATCCAAGCCATGGTTTGGGCGTTCGTGAAAACGTCCGGTGCCGGAATGTCCTTCTGAGGGCCGATGATTTCCTTTATTGCATAGGTATATTCCTTGGTCAATTTTTCCAGCTCCCCCTCAGACATTTGCGGAGGGTTGCAGATGACGGCACCCTTGGCACCGCCCAATGGTAGGTCCAATACTGCGGTCTTCCAAGTCATCCAGGCAGCGAGAGCCTTGCATTCACTCAGCGAAGCGTCAGGGCTGTACCGTATGCCGCCCTTGCCCGGTCCCCTGACTGTACAGTGCTGGACGCGGTACCCTGTGTAGGTTGTAACTTCACCATCATCACGGGTTATCGTCATATATACGGTGAGCTCCTTCTCTGGATACTTGAGACGGCTGTGAATCCAGGGCTCTAGATCCAACATGTTTGCTGCGCGCTCATATTGGTATGTTGCTTCGATGAACGGGTCATACTGATCCTTGCCCGTGCCAATATACAGATCTTTTGGCAAATCTGTTATGTCATATTTGGTTTTTTCCATTCAAACCTCCTTATGCAATATTCTTAATGCATAATTCATGCCAGATAGAAGGCATGATATTGAATCGATTTTTATAAAGAGGTATTGCATTATGCAATAGTCTATAGCACAATGCAGTGATGGAATATGCTCGGGGTCTGACTATTTCTTGGATTTGAGCTTTCGGAACAGAGATGTGGGGTGAATACCGAGAATACGGGCAGCCTTTGACTTATTACCCATAGTATATCTCAGTACTTCCTTGATATATTCGTCCTCTAATTTGTCCAGGCTCACCCATTTCTCAGCTTCGACATTATCCCTCGAGGCTAGCAAGGTATCCTGGGGTACTCTGATTTCGGTGGGTAATTGCTCAGCCGTGATTTCATCGGCTTGGTGAAGAGCCATTGTGCGTTCAATTATGTTTTTCAGCTCACGAACATTGCCTGGCCAGTCATAGCTAGTCAGTGCTTGTGCTGCACTGTCTGATATTCCTTTGGACATGCAGTGTAGCTCTACATTGAATTCCTGAATGAATGAGAGCGCGAGCGGGATTATATCTTCTCTGCGTTCGCGCAGCGGGGGGATGGCAATAGGAACAACATTCAGCCGGTAGTACAGATCCTCCCGGAAATTTCCCACGCTGATTTCGTTTTTCAAATCCTTGTTGGTCGCGGCAATTATGCGGACGTCCACGGATATTTGACTGGTGCCTCCGAGGCGTGTGAAGGATTGTTCTTCAAGTACTTTGAGGATCTTGGCCTGGAGTGGCAGCGGCATGTCAGCGATTTCGTCGAGAAGGACTGTGCCGTGGTCTGCTTTTTCCAATAAACCGATCTTACGGCGCCGCGCGTCGGTGAAAGCACCGGCTTCATAGCCAAAGAGTTCACTCTCCATCAGACCTTCGGGGATAGCCGCGCAGTTGACCTCCAGGAAGGGTGATTCTGCGCGGGCGCTGTTATAGTGTATTGCACGGGACAGAAGACCCTTGCCAACACCGCTTTCGCCCGTGATAAGAATTGTGGTTTTTTCAAGGGGTGCGACCTGTCTTGCGGTCTGTAATACCGCGATCATTCTCTTGCTCTCTGCCGTGATGCGGTCGAAATAGTATTTTCCCTTCTCATTCGCTACAGTGTCGGATACACGTACGCGTAATGATTGGAGTTCTAGAGCGCGGGCGATCCCCACCTTGAGTTCGGTTAGCTTGAA
>JASFEK010000208.1:0-3680 GCA_050124875.1 Caldifarciminota bacterium
AATACTGGCAGAAGCGTTTCGGTGAAAAGGGACTTCCCGTACTGGGCGATGACATCAAGTCACAGGTCGGTGCAACCATTCTACACCGCGTTTTGGTTAACCTCTTTAATGACCGGGGTGTCAAGCTTGAGCGGACCTCGCAGCTGAATGTGGGCGGTAATACTGATTTTCTCAATATGCTCGAGCGATCACGCTTGGCGTCGAAAAAGGTATCCAAGACACGCGCCGTGACTTCTATGCTGAAGTATGACATCGGGAATGACAATGTCTATATCGGACCGTCGGATTACGTGGCTTGGCTGAAAGATCGCAAATGGGCACACATGAGGCTCGAGGGCCGGACCTTTGGCGATGTACCGCTCAACATTGAGTTGAAACTCGAGGTTTGGGATTCGCCCAATTCTGCGGGTGTTGTTATCGACGCAATCAGGTGCGCAAAGCTAGCACTGGATAACAAGCTCAGTGGCGCGATCGTCGCACCCTCAAGCTATTTCTTCAAATCGCCCCCCGTGCAGTATCCTGATTACATTTGTCGCGAGAAGACGGAAAAGTATATAAAGAAACACGGAAAGGCAAAGAAACGGAAATAGAGTAGTCCTTGTGCACGGTGCAAAACGCGGCTTATTCATAAGTTTCGAGGGCGTTGAGGGTTCGGGTAAGACCACGCAGGCTGAAGCGCTGGTCGCGTGGTTAGTCGATAGAAAAATACCGCATATATTCGTTCGAGATCCCGGGTGTACAGAGATCGGCGAGAAGATAAGAGAGATCCTTCTCAATAGGAATTTGCGCGCAATGCATGAGCGTTGTGAGGTTTTGCTGTTCCTGGCGGCACGTAGTCAACTCACGTACGAAAAAATACTGCCGGCATTGCGGGAAAGGAAGGTTGTAGTTACTGACCGCTTTTCTGATTCCACGTTTGCGTACCAGAGTTACGGCCGTGATCTTCCACGGCGTATGATCGCGATATTCAATCGCTTTGCGGCGGCCGGAACCAAACCCGATATGACGTTTCTCGTTGATATCGACGCGTCAGTACGCAAGGAGAGGGGCAAATTTAGCGATCGCATGGAGACCGAAGCCGAGGTCTATCATCAGAAGGTGCGCCAGGCATATCGTGTGCTCGCGGCGCGATCGAAGAAGCGTTTCAGGGTGCTTGATGGAATGAAATCGAAGGAGGCGATACACGAGGAAATCATTCATCACGTTCAAGGACTCCTGAAGAGAAAGGGGTACAAAACATGAAGAGATCATTTATTCTGCTGGCGTTGATTCCCCTCGCATGTGGGATATTCATCGGGCAGGTACTTTGGGCAAGCCCGGATACGTATTCACTGCTCCGGGTTTTCAATAAGATTTTGAAGGATTTAGAGGACAATTACGTCATCAACATCGGTGCTGATAGCCTGATCGTCGGGGCGATCGATGGCATGATCGACGTGCTCAACGATCCCCATACAGACTATCTGACCAAGACCGAGTATAGCGCGTTGCTTGAATCGACCAAGGGTGAGTTCAGCGGAATCGGCGCAACGATCGGTCGCCGTAACGAACAGATCACGATCATCTCACCTCTTGAAGGCAATCCTGCATACCGCTCCGGATTGCATCCTGGTGATATCATTCTCAGTGTTGATGGCGTTTCTACCGAGGGGAAGAGCGTTGATGTGGTGGTAAAGGAGATCCGCGGCGAAGCAGGAACACCAGTCGTGCTCACTATCCAGCGGGCGGCGATCGAAGAGGCATTCGATGTCGAGATTACCCGCGCAGTCATCCGTCTCGATGCAGTCCCGTATTTCGGTATGGTCGACAAGGACATTGGCTATGTGTATTTGAGGAACTTCTCGGTTTCCGCGGATGTAGAGCTCAGGAAGGCACTGGATTCGCTCTTTGCCATGGGTGCCAAGAAGCTGGTCTTCGATCTACGGCTCAATTCAGGTGGTTTGCTCAATGAGGGCTTGACCGTGAGTGAGCTGTTCTTGCCGCGCGGTAAAGAGATCGTAGCAACCCGGGGCAGGAACGAGCGCGAGCGCGTCTTTAAATCGCAGAAGAATTACTCGTATGGCGATTTTCCCATGGTGACATTAGTTGATGGCGGCTCGGCATCGGCTTCTGAGATCGTTGCCGGAGCCCTGCAAGACTGGGAAAGAAGTTTGATCATCGGCACCAATACCTTTGGTAAGGGATCAGTGCAGAACATAAGGGCATTTGAAGATAGCACGGCGCTCAAACTGACCACTGCGCGCTGGTACACACCGTCGGGAAGAAGTATTGATAAACCAGTTGACTGGGATGGTTTGGATGGACGTGTTACCGTGGCGCAGCAGCGGATCGTGGATCGGCTGAAGGCCGAGCTTGAGGACCTGAAAAATGATGCCGTAACCGAGGGTGAAAGGAACATAGTTGAAAGGATCGAAAACGAGGTATATGATCTCGAGGACAACATATACGAGGTGCGTATTGATTCGAGCCGGCTTGAGGAAGAGAGAGAATTCACCACCCTGGGACCGTTGAAGCGTACCGTTTACGGTGAGGGCGGTATAACCCCGGATGTGGTCATTGAACCCAAGAGGATATCCAAACTCGAAACCGAAGTCGTGACCAAGGGATTGAGTTTCGATTTTGTGGTTAAGTACACGGCCAACCATAAGGATATTGACAAGTCCTTTAAGGTAGATGATGACATTCTCAAAGAATTCATTGTGTATCTGTACGAACAAGAATTGGAGTTCAGCGAAGAGGACTTCAATGACGTGAAACCCGAGTTGCGGAATCGTTTACAGCAGGAATTTTTCACTAATCTGTGGGGCATAAAAGAGGGATACCGGGTCAGGATCGCCAGCGACCCCTTGGTCCAGAAGGCGGCGGAATTGCTGAAGGAGGTGACGGTTCCCCAGGACCTTTTTCGTTTCTCAAATTGATGTTCCCGCCAAACCCGAAGAGCAGGAAAGAGAAGAGAGACACTTCACTGCAGGCACGATCGCGGTCGTTATCATCGTTTTGTTACTGCTGGTTTTCATCATCTGGCGCTTGACAAGTTGATGTGCAGTATCAGAAGGTATTGAATGGCAAGTAATACTTTCCGCGTCGAGATTACCCGAAAATCCGACCCACGCGGTGATCTGGTCAAAGAAGCGTTTCATTCCTTTGGACTGGTCGCCGTACAAGAAGTTGAGGTCAGTGATCTATACTATTTGGCCGGTGATCTGTCACGGGACCAGGTTGAGTCGATCGCGAGGGATGTACTGTGCGATCCGGTCGTCGAGCACTTCGAGATCAGTAATACTGATTCAGGAAGAGATGGTTTTGAGATCCTCTATAATCTTGGCGTGACTGATCCAAAGGAAGAAAGTGTCAGAAAAGCGATCAGTGATATTGGTATCCAAGTCGATTCAATAAAGACCGGGAATAACTACATTATCAAGGGTGACTTCAACAAGGAACAGCTAGCGGTTTGTGCCGAGCTGTTTCTTTACAACCCACTCGTGCAGCATATAAAACATGGTGCCGAGGAGGTGTATAGCCCTGCCGCGTATGAGTTGAAGATAATCCATGTTGGTCTGGACGGCGATCTGCTCAAGCTGAGCCGGGACATGGGTTTGTCCCTTAACCAGAAAGAGATGGAGACGATCAAGCACTACTATGATCAGGATAAGAGAGAACCAACCGACGTTGAACTTGAG
>JASFEK010000209.1:0-3655 GCA_050124875.1 Caldifarciminota bacterium
AACAATATCCATACCCATACATCCAGCCAGTGACACCAACAATAGATCCATGGGACGGAAGCCTTGATCAAATCCACCGAAATCTTTCACGGTATCGACTATAATATCATGGCCGTATTCGTCCTCGGCTTTGAATTGCAGACCATGCGTTCGCGATAATCTCACCATGCTGACCATATGCCACCCCTCATTAGAACACTACTCCTCGAGTAAAGAACTGATGAACTGATCAAACTGGGCCTCGAGTTCTGGAGCAAAACCAACCTGGGTCTTCCTTATTTTACCCTTCTTATCCAAAAATATTGTTTTCGGAATACCCGAAACCTGATAGGATCTTGCGACATCCTTGTTGCCGATCAGAACTGGATAGGGAATTTGCATCTGAGCGCTGTAATTGCGCAGAGCCTGTTCGTCTGTATCCAGACTGATTCCCAATATGGTGAACCCCTGCTCATGATATTTATCGTAGAGCGTAATGAAGGCAGGAATACTATTTCTGCACGGCGGACACCAAGTCGCCCAGAAATCAATGACCACGACCTGACCCTTGAATTGGGAAAGCGTATATTCAGCACCATCAATCGATGGAAGCACAAAATCACCCGTATCAGATTGCTTCACCTGTTCTTTCGAACCACAGGCTATTGTGACCATAGCTAGAATAAGAACTGTCTTCAAGATTACCTTGATCATATTTTCTCCTCTACGCGGATGTATGTTTTCCCAGTTTCTTTACGATCTGCTCTTTTGGCAGCGCCCCGATGATTCGGTCAACTTCTTTTCCTTGTTTGAACACGATCATAGTTGGTATATTTTGAATCCCGTATTCATTGGCAGTCTTGATTTCGTTATCAACATTCACCTTTCCGATTTTGACCTTACCATCGTATTCCTTAGCAATCTCCTCCAGAACTGGCGCGACCATTGCACAGGGCGGACACCATATTGCCCAGAAATCAACGAGATAAGGCATTTCAGATTTATCGACTTCCTGATGGAAGTCATTATCAGTTAGTTCTTTGACCATACAAACCTCCTTTAAAGTCCTTAATCCAGGTGGATCTCAATGCCTCAAGATCTCTATAGGACTAATGTTTCACGTGAAACATCTAGAAACCTTGTTCAAAGCCCATTTTTATCATGCGGTTGAACTGCTCATCATTTGGGCTATTATCTAACAGATCTCTCAACGAAAATTCGAAGAACATCTCGCCATAGAAGATCAAGCGCATGCCGACATTCAAATACCCCTTATCTTCGTCTAAAGGATCGTTGAAGTTCGGCGAATAATCGATCAGGAAAGCACTAAACGTGCCAAAACTAAACATCACTGCTCCGAACATGTCAATGCCGTTATCTGATTCCAAGCAGTAATTAACACCCAGACTGGGGTAGATTTCCAGATTATTAAATCCGAAAGTCTTAGCTATTTGACAATATAGACCCTTACTTCGTATATCATAACGTGTATCATAATCACCATACCCTTGATTATCAAAACCCAGCTGCATCTGGGGGTACAGCAGCCCCTCGTCAATGGCCAGAAGCCTGATCTGCACGCCAGGGATTTCGTAGAATTCAGGGTTGCCCGAACCTAACAGATTAGACCCACCATAACTGAGCCCAAGGCCTAATCGGTCCCAAACACCGACATTGAAATAGCCCGTGATCGCACCTTCTGGGCCAAACCGTAATTCCAGGTTAAAAATGCCGTGTTCTGGGGGGATTGGCATGGGTTGGTCAACATAATAGAGACTCAAGAGCATCAAGACTATGCCCATAAGCATTCCTCCATAATTACCGAATTTTCATACAAAATTCTATATTTTGCCGTAAATCTTCAGCCCGTGATCGCCCAGGATCAGCTTGATCTTATCCAGCACCTCAGAATCAGGGTTGACCTTCATGGTACGCGAACGGAATTTCTTGGTTTCGTTGTCATTATTGACCTTGATCCACACCTCGCATGCACCTTTGTTATCATTTATCAGGTCGCACAACTGCTTCATCATGGTCTCATCCACGTCGTGATTATTCAAGTTGAGGAAAACCTTCTTGTAATAGCGCCAGGCTTCTCTAAGCGGTATTATTTCGTCGGCCCGTATGCTCTTCCGGTCCTCTTCGCCGGAAATGCGCCCTTTTATGATCAAGGGGGTGTCGACCTTAAGCAATGATGAGTAGCGTTCGAAATAATCGGAGAAGATGAAGACATCAATTGCGCTTTCAAGGTCCGCGAGATTGACGATTGCATAATTGCGGCCATTCTTATCCCGTTTTACCTTCTTCGTGTTCAGAATACCACCGATTGCTATGATTTCCCCATTCTCGACAGTATTGAGCTGGCTTATCGGTTTCAAACCCAGGGCGCTGAACTCCTGCTGAAAGCGCTCTAATGGATGTTCTGAAAAATAGAAGCCAAAAGCCTCTTTCTCATGAATGACCTTTTCCTGGGATTTTTTGCCCTGCTCAGGCCTGGTTTCCTCCTCATCACCGCCAAATAGACTGGTTTGAGTGCCAATATAAACTTCCTTCTTCTGTGCAATACTCAGCAATTTGTCAACATCAGGCTCAAAAGCCTTAAAAGCACCGGATTTAATGAGTGATTCCAGAGATTTCTTGTTCAAACCCCTGGCTCGTGCCTGAAAGTCAAAAAATGACTTAAATGGACCTCGTTTTCTCTCGCTTGTTATGTTCTCCACTATGGGCCGCCCCAGGTTTTTCAAGGCGCCCAGACCGTACCTTATGCCACCTCCTTGTTTCGTAAATAAGAAATCGCTTTCATTGATATCTGGCGGGTAGATCTCCAGTTCCATACGCCGCGCCTCGCGGATCAGTATCCACAGGCGATTTGTGTCACTTATTTCGCTGTTCATTGAGGCAACCATGAAGTCCAGGGGATAGTGGCATTTCAGATACGCGGTCTGATTAGCCAGGGCAGCATAGGCAGCAGCATGGGATTTATTGAATCCATAGCCGGCAAAAGGAACCAATTTCTTGAAGATGTTATCTGCGAGATCAGTCGGTATACCATTCTTCTCTGCACCGTGGATGAACTTCTCCCGGTTCTCAACCATGAGATCGGCTATCTTCTTACCCATAGCCCGGCGTAGCATGTCTGCCTCAGCCAAAGAGAATCCGGCAATACGTGAGGAGATCTGGATTACCTGCTCCTGGTACACGATCATACCGTATGTCTCCTTGAGTATCGGTTCAAGCCAAGGGTGCATGTATTCAATCTTAGCCGGGTCCTTCTTATTTTCGATCATCTGCTGAAGATTGACATTAGCCATCGGCCCTGGCCGGTAAAGAGCGATCACTGCAATAATATCTTCAAACCGCTCAGGCTGAAAATTCCTCAGAATATCCTTCATGCCCTGACTCTCGAGCTGGAACACACCCACGGTCTCAGCCCGCTTGAGCATGTCGAATGATTCTTTATCATCGATCGGGATATCCTCTAACTGCCGGCCGATCATCTTCAAAGTCGAATCAATCACAGTCAGGGTTCGCAGACCCAATATATCCATCTTTATCACGCCGATATCTTCCAGGGAATTCTTTGCGTATTGTGTTGATATCTCCCCGCGTTCCGGGCTTTTGAACAACGGGACGTACTCAACCAATTCTTTCGGCGTAATGACAACTCCTGCCGCGT
>JASFEK010000210.1:0-3642 GCA_050124875.1 Caldifarciminota bacterium
CGTAAGTTCAATATCTGCCTAGATACCGAGCTCTTTTCTGGCCGAGATATTGAGGAAGTGGGCGACGGTTGGGTCTTTCAATATGACCAATAACCTTTCGTAGAACTCAGGATCCCGTTCCTTCAGCCGATCCATCGATTTCTTTACGTGGGAGTAACTGAGCTCTGATTTCTTCAGTTCTTCCCGGACTTCTTTGATTTCTTCAGTGATGATTTCTTTTTCTTCTTCGTTCAATGTACCCGAATCATTGATCCCGTCGATGAGAGTGGTGAGACTCTCGAATACAGAGGTTGGGATTTCTTTTGCCGTGTCGCTTGTCGGAAAGAGTATGTTCAACTGGTACTCATCCTCAACAATATCGATACCCTCAGGCGTGATCCTTGCCCCGACGAACAGATTACCCTCAAGAGGTTTCTGGAGTTCGATGAATCCTTTTTCCTCAAGATAGATGGTATTGAATTGCAGTTCTTTGAGTCCGATATTCAATTTTTCCAGGAGTTCCTTGGGTGTTATCCGGCCGTAGGGGTGATCTCTGAATGTATCGTACAGCAGTTGGAGGATTGTACGGCGAATTTTAGCATTGGTCATAACACATACTACGCAAAACCTTCCGGCAGTCAATACCTGTACGGTATTGTGTGAAGTATGTCGTTTGGCGGTTGCGAAGATTGATACGGTTTCGTTATCGAGACCGTAGGACGAATGTCGTATCGCATTTCGAAGCCGCTCACCGAACCAAGGGTCTTAGTCGCTTGACTTTCCTTCGATTTGGTGTATGATTCTGAAATGGATGAGCGCTTGAAAAAACTCGAAAAATTGAAGGAATTAGGCGTTAACCCTTATCCATACAAGTTCGCCCGCACCCATACTTTTCGGCAACTAAGGGATAATTTCGAAGAATTCAGTAAGACTGAGCAAAAAGTCCGAACATGCGGCCGGATCGTTACTGTTCGCGGCCACGGTAAAACGCTCTTTGCGACCTTGACCGACGAAACCGACAAAATGCAGGTGTATTTGAGGAAGGATAGATTGGGTGAGGTATTCGATCTGTTCCAATATTTCGATGTCGGCGACTTTGCGGGCGTGGAAGGCACCGTGTTCAAAACGAAGACGGGTGAGATAACCGTACTTGTCGATGATTATCAACTGTTGTCGAAGTCCTTACGTCCTCTGCCCGAAAAATGGCACGGCTTGCGTGATATTGAGATCCGTTATCGCAAGCGTTATCTTGATCTGATCGCTAATACCGAGATACGGGATATATTCAAGAAACGGACCCGGCTGATCGCATCAATGCGTCATTTTCTGGATGCAAGGGGATTTATTGAGGTGGAAACTCCAGTGCTTCAGTCTATCTACGGTGGTGCGGCGGCAAATCCATTTAAGACCCATTACAAAGCGCTGGAACAGGACATGTTCTTACGCATTGCCGATGAGTTGTACCTGAAACGACTCGTGGTTGGGGGTTACGAAAAGGTTTACGAGGTGTGTCGTGATTTCCGTAATGAGGGCATTGACCGTATGCATAATCCTGAATTCACGATGCTGGAGTTGTATCAGGCCTATGCAGATTACAATGATATCATGGATTTGGTTGAGCAAATGCTCGAACATCTTGTGAACGAAATGGGCGGTGTGAACAAACTTGCATTTGCTGATAGAGAGGTTGAATTCAAACAGCCATTCGAACGAGTGAAGTATGTCGATAGTCTAAATGAAAAACTGGGTATTGATGTTCTTGCTGCCGATGAAAGCGAGATCGACAAATGCTGTGAACAACAGGGTATTGACCATGAGAAGCTGGCCCTTGGTGCAAAGATTGACAAGCTCTTCAGCGAACTAGTGCAAAAGGATTTGATGGCACCGACCTTTGTGGTCGATTATCCAAAGGTAATTTCTCCACTCGCCAAGACACATCGGGACGATGACCGTCTAGTCGAGCGGTTTGAATTCGTCATGTTTGGCGTTGAGATCGCGAATGCTTTTTCTGAGTTGAATGATCCGCTTGAACAACGTAAGCGTTTCGAAAGCCAAATTGCACACCGAGAGGAAGGTATTCGGGAGATCGACGAGGATTTCATCCAGGCTCTTGAGCACGGGATGCCGCCGACCGGTGGCATTGGTATCGGTATCGACCGTTTGTGTATGGTTTTGCTCAATCAGCCCTCGATCCGTGACGTAATCCTCTTTCCGCAACTGCGTAAGGAAACCAAAGAAAACCTTTGATAGCCCTCACTAGCTCTCTACCGCCGTCTTCAGCCATCTTAAGCCCTCGATTTTTTTAGTTCATGAACACCGAACTCTTCATCGCCCGGCGTTACATGCTTTCTCATCGCAAGAAATTTCTCTCCATGTCAACGGCAATTGCCATTGGCGGTGTTTTTGTCGGTGTTGCTGCTTTGTTGATCACCCTTTCAATGATGAACGGTTTTCAGAATGAACTGCGCAGGAGAATTCTGGGGGGCACGCCGCATATCATCGTACGCAAGTATTTCAATGAACCGATCCGTGAATATAAGACTATCGCAGAACAGATCAAGAACTACCGATTCATCGAGGCATCGGCACCTTTTGTGTATCAGAAGTCCGTAATCAAATACAAACGTCAACTCGACGGGGTGATCATCAAAGGCGTCGATGACCAACTGGAGAAAGAGATAACGGAAATTGGCAGTAAGATGATCAGTGGTATTTTTGAGCTGGACGGGGGTTGCGTGATCGGTGTTGAACTGGCGCATAACCTCGGCGTGAGCGTGGGTGATTCGGTTGTTATCGCGTTGCCGTTTGGCGATCAAATAGGACTTCTGCCCAGGGCAAAGAAGGTTGAGTTACGCGGTATCTTTGATTTTGGATATTTTGACTATAATGCGACGCTCGTGTATATGGGTATGAATGATGTACAGGCGCTTTTTGAAATGGGCGAGAGTATCAGCGGTGTGGCATTGAAGATAGATGATATATATAAGGCTCCTCAGTATGCCCGGCAAATAGAGGGGGATCTGGGTTATCCTTACCGGGGCCAGGATTGGATTGAGTCTAATCGCTCGGTTTTTGCTGCCCTCCGCATTGAAAAGATCATAACCTTCATTGTATTGATCTTGATTATTATCGTGGCGGGATTCAACATAGTGGGTACGTTGATCAACATGGTAAAAAAGAAGACAAAAGAGATCGGCATCATGCGTTCTTACGGATTCACAGCTCCGAAGATAATGCGGATATTCATCTACCATGGAACGATTATCGGTATCATCGGGACGATACTCGGCCTTGTATTTGCCTTTGTAGCATGTCAGTTTCTCGACCAGTACCAGGTGTCTCTACCCGGTGACATTTACTTCATCGAAACGCTACCAGTGGAAGTGGAATTCAATGATTTTCTGGTTACAGCAATCGCCGCCATATTGATCAGTTTCTTGGCCACGATTTATCCGGCAAAGAGAGCAACCGGACTCACGACCGTGGAGGCATTACGTAATGAATGATGTCATAATTAAAGCCACGGATCTGAATAAGACATACTTTCTGGAGAATGAAACGATCGAGGTGCTTAAGAATGCGAACTTGACGGTCAAGAAGGGGAGTTTTGTGGTCATTTCTGGCCCCTCGGGTAGCGGCAAGTCTACGTTACTTAACATACTG
>JASFEK010000211.1:0-3624 GCA_050124875.1 Caldifarciminota bacterium
TGCTGCCCGACAGAAAACCAGTCAATCTGATCAACATCATCTTCGGCATTGCCTTCGGGATATTGATCTTCCGGCTGGCACTCGGTCCGTCGTACAACTATCCGGCGCTTTATAATCAGTTAGTCTGGATCTTGTTGTATCCGGTCAGCGTGCTGCGGTATTTTAGTAATGACTACATATACGTCCTTTTCTATACGCTTTTCTGGTTGTATGTTTTCGCCGTCCGGATTGTCATCCTCGAAGCCCCTTTCGGCAAGACGCTGCTGAAAACCGTCACTTGGATGCCCTTGATGGCAATACCGTTCCTGCCTTTCGGTATTGAATATTTCTCTTTGGCCCGCTACATTACTACTATCAGCAGCTACCTATTGCGTCTCTTACCGTTCATCGGACTGCTCATCCTGTTGTTTCTGGCTAACCGTCTCTACTTCGACCAGAAGTACCTTTTTGCCGGGGTGTGGACACTGGTGAATTTCCTGCTGGTCATTGTGGTCATCACCCTGGCTGACCTCCTGCCCATGATAAAATCACAGTTCTTCTTCCATGCGTTGGGTTACCGATTCGCATTAGCAAATGATTTCATCAGCGGGCTGCCGTTGCTTGCGTTGCTGACCACGATCTGTCTGTCGGTGTTCTATGTGTCGATATTCGAGAGTCAATTTTTGCGTTTGCCTTTTAAGAAACCGACGCTGGTTTCGATCATTACCCCGGTCGGTATTTTGGTTGCTCTATCATTCCTAATGGTGATCATGCGCGATGATTTCCGGAGGTATCGCTATTTCGATTACCAAGGGGGGATCGCGACCGTTTATTTTGCCGCGTATGATGATCGCCAGACTCTCACCTTTGATGAAGCTCGCTTTACAATGTCGAGTGGCCGCTATAGCGTTTTCTACCCGTTTGGCAAATTCAACACGAGAGACACTCTGGATCGTCACGTCGGAGACATAATGCGCATGAAGATGATCGAAGGTTTGGATTACTACCGACTCGAAAGGATCATGAAGATTCTTGCGTATGGTCCGCGGGATGAAGTGATTTTTGATAAAATCCAGCGTCTGATAAGGGGGGGACGTTATCGCTTGCCCGAAGCATTCAAGTTTTGGATGAGGTACGTAGAACACAGGTACAATGCACCGGCTAATGATATAAACGTGACCGGTTGGATGAGGCTGAATGGCCGTCCCTTGGGAGACACCGAATTCTTCGTCAACAAGATTTCTCCCAGGGATGTAAGATTGGTTGAGCCGATATGGCAGGGCATCACTAACAAGGAGGGTAAGTTCCAATTTACTTGTTACAGTGATGTTGAGCTTGACGATATTAGCTTTGGGGTTGTATTTCTGGTTTCAGAGAAGTTGATCGGTAAGAATGTGGGCTATGTGAAAGTTGGACATCCGATACCAGTTTTCTCAGAACCGGGTGATTATGTGCTCGACACCTTAATGATTCAGACTATAACCAGCGATGAGCAGAGTATGCTAAAAAACTTGAGGGTCAGGACATCATCGCAGGCGGATTCATTCTTCCTGTTACTGCCTTATGTTGAACCGGGGGCGTCCGTTAGCCTTACCGCTTCGGTGTCATCGACGGGGAGCATCAATGGGATAATCATTGATCATCAGCCGTCAGCGGCTGATACCGTATCGCTTGAAGAAATGATCGGGCGTTTTAAAGGTTCTAGGTTTTTCCTAAAGGATTCAATAAGTACGGTTGAGATCCAGATACAATAATACCTCGATGTGGAGTAATGGCCTGGCGCTATGAAGGTGATTTGTGCAACAGTTTAGCCAGGTAATCATATTCGATGTTGACTGACGCACCGGTGCGGAGTTCACCCAGTGTTGTGCTATTCAGGGTATAGGGTATCAAAGAAACCGAAAAGATACTGCTGCTTGTTGTGGCGATGGTCAGGCTGGCGCCGTTGATGCCAATGCTTCCTTTGGGGATGAGATAAGCTGCATTCTTCGGGTTTATCTTAAAGGAATAGGCGTTGGTTCTTACCTGGATCAACTTGCCAACTTCATCGACATGGCCCAGCATGATATGTCCACCCAGGCGATCACCGATGCGCAAAGCTCGTTCCAGGTTTACGTGATCTCCAGCGCGCCAGTCGTTGAGCGTGGTCACGCCCCGGGTTTGGCGCATAACGTCTACTGCGAAACCGTTTTTCGTGAGGTCGGTGACGGTCAGGCATATGCCCTGGATGGCGATACTGTCGCCAATGTGCACTTCTAGACCAGATTCAATGACGATCTTCTGAACTTTGCCCTTTGAGACCGAAACGATCTTCCCTTTTTCTTCAATTATTCCGGTAAACATGATATAGTAGATCCTTCCCGATCCTTTCCGGAGAATCTCCGGTGAAGATCGATTGATCGAGTTCAATCTTGACACCTTGCTGCACAGTTATGGGCGCCATGAATACGTATAATTCATCGTAGCAGTTTTCTCTGAGAAAGTATGTAAAAGTTTGCGCGCCGCCCTCAACCAGTATTGAGCTGATCTTGAGTGCGCCAATGCTCGAAAGCAGTTCTCGGGTCGTAAAGCGGTCTCCAGCCAGGTAGATGAACTCAATGCCCTTTTTCTTCAGATCATCAGCCTTGGCCGGTGTACTATCGCGTTTCGTGATGATTATCCTGCGGGCATTAGGCACGAGGAAATGGGCATCGACGGGGATTTCCAGTTGAGGATCGATGACGATCCGAATGGGATCATGCCGGCCAACCAGGCGATCAGTAAGAAACGGGTTGTCCTCCAGGACCGTATTTATTCCGACTAGTATCGCGCCGACCTGGCTACGGATTGAGTGAACATAGCGCAAGGAATCTTCCGAGGTGATGTATTTAGTGCCGAAACCAGAAACCTTCATGTTCTCTGATGTTGCGATCTTGAGAATGATATAGGGGATCTTCTCCATCATGTATTTACGATACCAACGGTTCAGCGTAAGAGATCGTACATTCAGAATGCCTGTGTCTACCGCGATGCCGTGGTTGCGCAACGATTCAATCCCTTTTCCATTGACTGCTGGATTCGGATCGAGCGCACCGACAACTACCCTCTTTATCCCACTGGCAATGATGGCATTCACACAGGGCGGAGTGTAGCCATGTACGCAGCACGGTTCCAGATTTACATATAGATCAGCATTTTGCGCCCGAGCCCCCGCTTGGGCCAAGGCAACGACTTCAGCATGGGCTTCGCCGATCTTACGGTGGAAACCCTCACCGGTGATTCTCCCATTCTTCACCACGACCGCGCCTACGAGCGGGTTTACACCGGTCCGTCCCCAGCCTTGTGTTGCCAGGTTGAGCGCATGTTGCATGAACATTTCGTCAAAGGCGCGGGAAATCTGCATATTTTTCTACGATTATAACTGCTTGTATGGGGAAGTCAAGAAGACAACGTGAACGCAGGATCGCTGCGCTCGCAGTTTTCATAAATCCGTATGCGTGGTTCGTGCTTCGTACTCGTCATAGCCACTATGCTGAATGCAAATACCAAACCGACAGTTAAAAATCGGTATACTTCGAGCTTGTCGAGAAGTAACCTCGCAGCATGTCAATGATCCAGTGTTCTTTTCTTTCAGTGTATTCTGTGCTTTCTGTGTCTAGCAGATCC
>JASFEK010000212.1:0-3530 GCA_050124875.1 Caldifarciminota bacterium
CGAACGAAGAGTACGAGATCGGTTTGAACCGGGCCCTGGAAGATATCTATGGTAACCGGCTTGATAAAGACTACCGTTATGTGTTTGAAAAGGGTGATTACACACCCCATGTCGAGATCCCGACCGGTATCAACATCATCGAAGCGCAGGGTGATCTGCGGTTTCCGATTACCGCGGTCAACGTGGACAGTGTCTACATGGAGGTGAGTAGCATCGATGTTGACAAGGTCGTGCCCTTCTTGACAAAAAGCGACCTGTTCTATCACAGCAAGAAATACGTCCCCAGGTACCCGTATTCCTACCACATGCGTCGCTATTTTCACGCAAATGCGTTTACGCGATACCGCAACGAACAGGTGCGCATACCATTTGAACTCAAAGAAGTACTCGACAACACACGCAGGGGTTTGTTGTTTCTCCAACTGGACCACCTCGGTCAAACGCGCTACAACCCCGACTATCGCTATCTGAAAGCATTCATTGAGGTCAGTGACATCGGTGTCACGTGGAAGTACTCTCCGGAGAACAATCTGATCTGGGTAACCTCGCTAAGCGATGCAAGACCTTTGAGCGGCGTCCGAGTGCACATACGCAATAATGATAACCGTATCCTGTGGCAGGGTGTCACCAACGACGGCGGATTCTGTGATTCGCCAGGCTGGGCTGAATTAGGACTGCTGCATGGCACCGAAACCTACGAATATGAGGATGAGTACGAAACGTATGATTACCAGTTCTACGATGAACCGGATCTCTGGCTGACCCTTGCTCAGGCAAACGACGCCGCGGTTTACTCAAATCAGTGGCATTTTGGCATTGATCCTTGGCGCTTTAACATATCCTATAACTGGTATGTACAACCCGAAGAATACGCTGCCTATATCTTCACGGAAAAGGGGTTGTACCGTTCAGGCGAAAAAGTCCATGTTAAGGGTATTGTCAGAAAGAAATCCAGGGGACAGTGGATCACACCCGATGCTAATCACGTGCAGTTCATGGTGCGCAACGCACGCGGTGAAGAAATCAGGCTTGATACAATAAGGCTCAACCGGTTCGCCTCTTTCTACCAGGAAATTCCTCTCAACGCTGATGCACCGACCGGCGTGTATTCAATCGACATTAGAATCCTCGGGAAACCATACACCTTTCATGAGACATTCAGGGTCGAAGCCTACCGTCCCGCAGAGTTCGAGGTGAAGGTAAGCGCAGAAAGGGATACATTCCTTGCTGATGGAAACTTTACCGGCTCGATAAAAGGCCGCTATCTATTCGGTATGCCTATGAAGGATGCGAGAGTCACCTGGAATCTCAGACGAAGCTATCACTATTTGAGTTTTCCTCAGCATGAAGGCTATCAGTTTGGTGAGTATATCGAAGGGCGCGAGCGGGCATTGCTCGGCTCTGGTTCTGGTAAGCTGGATGCACAGGGCGAGTATGAAGTCTCTACCCGTCTGTCCATAGATGACATTTATGCTCCGTCTCAATTGCATCTGGAGGGCATCGTAACCGCACCTAATATGACGGCCATTGCCGGCGAACAGAATTGGCTTGCCCTCAGTGCTGATTACTTGATCGGAATAAAGAGAGAGAAATTTCTATATGTACTGGGTGATACCGTGGATCTTCGCATCATCGCAGTTACCCCCTCGGGCAGCCTAACCAAGGGCAAAAACATAAAACTCGAGGTCTTCAGGGTTGAGTGGAAATCCATCAAGAAGGCCCGTCTGGGCGGCCGATATGAATGGGTTTCCGAGAAGGTTGAAACCAGGGTCGACCAACACAAGATAAAGAGCAATAGTAGTGCTTCGAACTTGCCCGTTGTTCCTGAGGCGCCGGGCTATTATTATGTCCGTGCTCATGGCCAGGACAACAAACGCCGGCTGACTGCGACGCGCATCTATTTCTACGTGGCCGGCCATGGCTTTGCTGGTTGGGAAATGCGTGATGACGACATGATCGAACTAATTGCCGATCAGGACGAATACAGGGTAGGGGACACGGCCCGGATACTGGTGAAATCACCCTACGATTCAGCACGTTGTCTGGTGACCGTCGAGCGCGAACTCGTCATGGATAAGTCGGTACAGCTCTTACGGGGAAATGCTGACTATGTGAAGATCCCGATCAAATCCCAATATCTACCCAATGTCTATGTGTGCGTGACCTTATTGCGGGGCCGGGTCGAAGATTTGGGGTGGAGCGAAGAAAGCGAACAGGATATGGGTAAACCCCAGTTCAAGATCGGTTACGTTAGTCTGAAGGTCAACACCGAACAGAAGCGCCTCAAGCTTATTGCCAAACCCGACAAGGCTGACTACCGACCACGGGACAGTGTTTTCATTGAACTGGACGTCAAAGATCACCAGGACCGACCGGTGGCGAATACTGAAGTCGCCCTCTTTGTCGTCGATCTGGGTGTACTCAATCTCATTGATTTCCATACACCGGATCCTTTCCAGTATTTCTATGGCAGTCGTCCCTTATCAGTACGGACCATTGAATCGCGTGTCAATATTCTAGGCGAAAGAAATTATGGCGAAAAGGGCGAAGACCGGGGAGGCGGTGGAGCATTTGCTGAAGGTGTTTCCTATCGTGAGAAGTTCGTTGCCACTGCGTTTTACGAAGCAACCCTGCATACGGATAGCAAGGGCAAAGCTGCGGCTCGCTTCAAATTGCCGGACAACTTGACCAAGTTCCGGATCATGGCGGTTGCTCACACAAGGGAATCGCAGTTCGGATCGGTTGACTCGACGCTCGTCGTCAATCTACCCTTCATGATGACCCCCTCGATCCCCAGATTCGCACGCGTCGGCGATGCATTCAAAGCCGGGGTCGTACTACATAATAGCACCGACAACAAGGAAAAGGCTTCGGTCGAGTGCCGGGTAGAGGGGTTAGAATCACTCGACCGAGACGTAAAACAAATCATGCTGCCGCCCAATACCAGCAAAGAGGTCCTTTTCCGTTTCCGTGCTCAGCATGAAGGTGAGGCGGTTTTTGAATTCAAATCGCACATGGGTGAGGAAACCGATGCCGTGAGATTAGTGATTCCAGTGTCTCTGCCACCCCTTTCCGAAGGCGTGGCGACGTTCTCTTCGACCCAGGATTCGGCGGTCGAAGCACTCGTTGTGCCTTCTCAGATTCATGAAGACATAGGCGGCGTCGAGGTAATGCTTTCACCAACAGTGCTCGCCGGTATGGACCATGGTATCGAATTCCTCTTGGATTACCCTTACTACTGTCTCGAGCAGACGATGTCAAAGATCCTACCCTTGATCGTCGGTGAGGATTTGATAAATGAGTTTGATTTAGCAAGCGTGACGGGTCAGGTCCTGCGTGATACTGTACAGGCAGTAGTGGATGCTGCTCACGACTATCAGCAGGAGGAAGGCGGTTTTACATATTTCCGGGAATCACGTTACCCGTGTCCGTATCTTTCTGCATACGTCATGTATGTACTACACCATGCGCAAGCTGCCGGATATTCGGTTGACCGCCGAACCATCGACCGAGGCATCGGTTTCTTGCGC
>JASFEK010000213.1:0-3503 GCA_050124875.1 Caldifarciminota bacterium
CAGCGCCGAGTACCTGCTATCACAGGCACGCCCGAAACTCACCATGCCGGAGATCCGGACAAGACTGGATAAGATGATCGATGAGCTGCCCGACGATTTCGAGCAGATCACCGAGGCCGTGAAAAGGCGTGCAAAGCTGGTCAACAAACCTGCACCGCGCTGGCGTGCCGAGGATTTCGCGGACAAGAGAATGTCATCGGATGATTTGCTGGGTAATGTGATCCTGCTCGACTTCTGGTACCGCGCCTGCCCCTGGTGCATTCGATCCATGCCTCTGATCGACATGGTGGCCGAGTACTTCAAGGGAAGACCGGTTGTTGTTCTCGGTGTCAATACCGACAAGGAACGCGATGACGCGCTCTTCGTCATCGAAAAAATGAATCCAACGTACAATAATCTACGTGGCCGCGATCTGATCAAGAAGTACGGCGTTACTAATTATCCGACGTTCATAGTCATCGACCGTAACGGCCTTGTTCGCAGGATCAAGATCGGCTACGAATCAGACCTGGCGGACAAACTCATTGAAATAATAGAATCGCTGATGTAGCCGCTCAAGCTCTTGATATAATTAGGTTTTTATCAACTCGATGATTGTTTCTCGGAGCTGCCCACGTGATACAACAAGGAAACTCAGTTATCTTTTCGGGCCTCCAATATCTCCAGGGAACGCTGCGGGTTGATGAGCGGTCTACCATTTTCGCTTTGATCTTCTTTCTTGCTGACTCCTTTCCGTATGTCACAGAAAGACAGGTCAGGCAGATGATAACGATCTTATCCAAGATCACTTTCATCATTGCTCGTTCCATTACTCACGATTTCTTGAGCAACTCCACCGAACGCTTTGGGTTCATCACAGGTAATCCCTCGCTGTTCGGTCCAGCCCCAGCCTTGATCAAGGAAATGACTTCGGGCGGAGTGAGCGACGGATCGATTGCGAGCAATTTAGCTGCCAGGTTCATCGCATTGGGCGAAGAAGCAGAAGTACCCGATGCGGCAAGTATTTCACCCCCCGGTATGTAGCTTTCAACCTCATAGCCGTTCGAATAAACGTCAACGGTTGAGCCAAAGCTGGTGAAGGACGTTACATCACCCGCCTTATCCACTGCACCAGCCACCAGCAGGTTCGGTAGATCAAAGGCCGCGGGGTAATAATCCTCAAAGGCAACGTCATCATTTTCATTTCCCGCGGCATTCACAAAGAGAATTTCCGGCGCATTCTGCATGGCAGTATAGAGAGCTTCTTTCTCGATGTCGAACATCTCCCGAGCCATGCGCGCCCGTTCTTCAGCACTCGCGCCGATTCCATTCGCCTCCAAATCCTGCTCTGTACCCCGCACGGTTCCGCCCCAACTCATGTTGACGACGCGCACACCAAACGCCTGCATGTATTCGATAGTCTCTCTATAGGCCCGGGCCATTTTACGCGAGAGTTCTATTGTCGGTGCTATCGGGATGGTGTGGTAGTCGATGGTAAAACGAATCGTCATTATACGAGCATACGGATTGCCCGCCACGGCAATGCCAGCAACATGCGTCCCGTGTGCGTACAATGCAATGCGCATCAGATCTTCGAACATGAACTTGATCTCTTCAGGTTGCATACCGGACATTCTCTTCTTCAGAGCTGTCGCCTCCGGACTTTCAATTGCCGATTGAATATCAAAGAACCCCTTTACAAAATCGATCAACTGGGGCAGCCGGTCTTCTGCATCTCCAAGCGGGTAAAGAATCTCAGGTGTCTTATCTTCTTCCAGGTCATAAGCAATGCCGTGAACATCGTCAACGAATCCATTCATATCATCATCCTGACCATTCATTTCTTCTTTAGGATTAACAAAAACGCGGCCCGGAAAAACATCAACATCAATACCCGTATCCCAAACAGCGATCAAGACGTCATTCAAACCCTGTTCTTCAGTCAACGCAACATTGCGTTCCTGCCAGATATCTTGTTTTTCGATTCGATTGGCCGCAATATATTTGTCCAACACGGCACTTATCTCTTCTTTCAATGGTAGTTGAAAATCCGCGAGATAACGAAACGCGATCAAGCGGTCAGCAAGATCATTACTAATGTGCCCGGTCTTTTCGACGACCGGATCGAACTGACCCTGTATTAAACCAAGAATGAAATTCTCGCTGAAAATATCTACCTGGCCCTTTATTTCTTCCACTCGTTCTTGTACGACCTCCCAAGGCAAGGTATCAACTGCCTGCGAGAAATATTCTACGAAGGTTGCCTTGTCCGGAACACCATCAGGGCCGGCTTCTTGATACATCTTGATGATCGCTTCGGCAACCATTCCGCTCGTTAGCATACTTGCCGCCTTATCGTGCAACTCACGAACCCTGTAGATCTTTTCTAGAGCTGCTATATAATCACCCTGCATCATATCAAGCACGCGGAGGGTGCCATAATAACCGCGCAGTGTTTTCGCATCTTCGATCTCATATGTTGCAAGATCTGTTTCGATATCAGCACGTACAGTCCTAGCGAATTCACGGAAAGCTTCTTTATCGGCATAGAGCTCACTAGCCTTCATCTTTACTGCATAGGTGTGGCGCGGAAGGTCGTCGACATTCTCAACCTTCTTCTTCACATCCTGCTCTGCTTGAGCAATGAATGGCAGTAAAATTATCGCCCAAAGCATTGTTGCTGAGACCAGTTTTTTCATGGGGTGACTCCTTTCATGCAAAAAACATTGTGTTTCAATAAAAATCACCTAATTGAAGCGTCAATCACTAAAGAACGCCTTTATATATATTACGTCCCAGAGAAAGAAAAGTTGCACATCAAATGCATCTCAAGTATGGATTCTGTGACACAGCTTGATATTCTACTTTTTATGTCTGTGTGTCTGAGTTACTTGAAGTCCAGCCTCTGCTCCGCTTCGTTGCTAGCTGGCTTAATGCAATCAGGCTCGTTATAGGTCGGCGAATTCACCCTCTTCGAAACCTCATACGCATCCATTTTTCCTGCATCATATGGGGCGAGTAGGGGCTTCAATGTATCCGGATCCTGGATTGTGGTATCCAGCCAGATATCTCGCTTATCCGCCGCAATGATGACCGGCATCCGGTTATGAATAGGCACCATCAATTCATTGGGCTGGGTTGTGATAATAGTACAAGACTGAATGACCTTTCCGTCTTTGGATTTCCAGTTCTCGTATAAGCCAGCAAAACCAAATGGCCGGGCCTCACGCATATGTACGTACATGGGTATCTTTCGTTTACCATCGGCCAGTTTCTGCCATTCATAAAAGCCATCGGCAATGACCAGACAGCGCTGCTTTCTAAAGGCACGTGCAAAACTACTCTTTTGCGCCACGGTTTCGGCACGGGCATTGATCATCTTATACCCGATCGATGGATCTTTTGCCCAAAAAGGCACCAAACCCCAGCGGAACTTCACCAGGCGATTTCCGCCATTCCCTATCACACAGGCTACATCCTGGCTGGGTGCAATGTTGTAGCTCGGCTCAAATGCCCATTGCACT
>JASFEK010000214.1:0-3482 GCA_050124875.1 Caldifarciminota bacterium
CGGCAGAACATGCTAGAGGGATTAACTGCACCGGTGCATCGCGGGGCCATGAGATACTACGCTGAAGTCGGTCTGGACGATTTTATTGATGAGGGTTTGATAGTTGATTAGCTAATGCCGTTATCTTATCGTGATGCATATATTAAAACCATTAATGCGTGGTGGGCCAGCAAGGCCCACCTTTTTTTGCCTTATGTCATGTGACCGATGAAAAAATCCAAAGAGCTGAGGCGGGCCGAAGAAATGCTTAAGGAAGAGACCGGGCGTATCCGGTCTCGACGGAGCGTCGATCGAGTGGTCGTATCGTCGGTCGCGATAGCGTGGGCAGCCTTTCAGCTCGCTCTGCCGCGCTTCATTATCCTCGATAGTATAACGATAAGGGCAATTCACCTGGCGTTTGCCGTCACCTTGGTTTTCTTGACTATTCCTATGTTCAAGCGGAAGATTAAGATTAGGGCACTGAGTGCTACTAAATACATACCCACCGTTGATTTTCTATTGGCCGCGGTTGGTTGCCTTTTGGTTCTGTACATCGTCATTGATTGGACCGGAATATCGATGCGTGCAGGGGTGCCAAACATGAGAGACATAGCCATCGGTATTTGTTTGATCATCATAGTGCTCGAGAGCTCAAGACGGGTCATCGGATTGCCACTCGTGATAATTGCCATACTCTTTACATTGTATGCTTTTCTTGGTCCGTATATGCCCGCGATATTTGCGCTGCGCGGCGTTTCCTTGACCAAGTATCTGAGTCAGGTAGCATTGTCGACCGAGGGAATATACGGGATTCCTCTAGATGTGTCCGCCAACACTGTTTTCTTGTTCGTGTTGCTGGGTGCGATGCTCGAGAGGGCCGGGGCCGTACATTTCTTCAATGACCTGGCGATTTCCCTGCTGGGCCGCTTCAAGGGGGGGCCGGCCAAGGCAGCGGTTGTTGCGAGCGGCTTGACCGGACTCGTGTCTGGCTCGAGTATTGCGAACGTTGTTACCACCGGCACGTTCACTATCCCTTTGATGAAGAAGGTCGGGTACCCGGGTAAGATCGCTGCAGCGACCGAGGTGGCGGCGAGTACGAACGGGCAGCTCATGCCGCCGATAATGGGTGCTGCGGCATTCATCATTGCGGAATATCTAAGCGTTCCTTACCTCGAAGTGGTGAAAGCCGCCGCGATCCCGGCATTCGTCTCTTATTTCGCCCTGTTTTACATAACCCATCTTGAAGCGTCGAAACTGGGCATGCGTGGGCTACCGAGATCAGATATTCCACGCTTCAGCATGGTCATGAAGAATGGCTTTTACTATCTTATTCCGCTGTGCTTATTGATTTATGAGTTGGTCGTCGTACGTCATACACCAAAGCTTGCTGCATTCAATGCGATCATAGTTTTGATGTTGATCATTGTTGTTCGCGAAGTGCATAAGGGCTGGAAGGAACAGATTGGTTTGCTGGGGTCGCTGCTGGAAGCCGCGAAAACAATTGGTCGAGGTTTCATTGCCGGTTCGCGCAACATGCTTACCGTTGCACTGGCTACTGCGTGTGCTGGAATCGTCGTCGGCATCGTAACAATGGGTATCGGTAGTATGATCGTCCAAATCGTGGAAATACTGTCCGCCGGTAATATCTTTTTGCTGTTAGTCATCACCGCGATTGCCAGTCTAATAATCGGGATGGGTTTGCCGACGACGGCAACCTACATCGTAATGGCTTCGATCACGGTTCCGATCATTATCCGGCTCAGTGCCCGGGGTGTTGTCGATTTTGTACCGGCCATGGCAGCGCACCTTTTCTGCTTCTATTTTGGTATCCTTGCCGATGATACGCCACCGGTTGGCTTGGCCGCGTATAGTGCGGCGGCTATTGCGAAATCTGATCCGATCCCGACCGGCATAAAGGGCTTTACGTATGATTTGAGGACGGCGGTGATTCCTTTCATGTTCGTCTTCAATGCCGAACTCATTCTCTTCGGCATCCACAACTTCGCTCAAGCATTGCTCATCTTTACCATGGCTGCGTTCGGTGCTTTTGCCTTTGCCAATGCAGTCCAGGGATGGTTCGTGATAAAGAACAAGGTGTATGAGATGCCATTGTTCTTGATCGCCTCGGTCATATTCTTCTATCCGGCACTGATTACGAATGTATTGAACTTGAGCCATGAGATGAGGTATTATATGTATGCCGGAGGGTTCTTGATATACGGCCTTTTGTACGTCCTGCAAAAGTACCGGCAGAAAGGACAGAAGGTATCCTCAAGAGTATCAAGTGAAACAAGATGAGAGGAGAAAACAAATGTCCAACAAATTGAAAGTAGGAGGCAGTGCACCCAATTTCTGTTTACCGGATGCCAAGAATAGACAGGTTTGCCTCAAAGATTTCAAGGGCAAGTGGCTTGTCCTGTACTTCTATCCAAAGGATAACACCTCAGGCTGCACAAGGGAAGCGGTTGATTTTTCTGAGCATCTAAGCAAATTCAAGAGAATGGGAGCGGCCGTTGTCGGGGTCAGCCCGGATTCACCGACCAGTCACACAAACTTCATCAACAAACACAAGCTCAAACTCACTCTACTCAGTGATACCGAACACGAGGTGCTACAGGCTTATGGTGTCTGGCAGAAGAAAAGCATGTACGGCCGGGAATACTATGGGGTGGTGCGTACGACCTTTGTCATTGATCCGAAGGGCAAGATCAAACAGATGTGGGAAAAGGTGAAGGTCGCCGGCCACGTTGATGCAGTAAAAGACTACGTAGGTACGAGCTGCAAGCGCAAGGTCGGTCAGTCCTGATTTCCCAAGGAGGGCAGTATGTTGAAGGTGATAGAGAAGTCCTGGAATGAATTCTGGGCTTATTACTGGCGGGTCGATGACCTGCATCGCATTCCAGGTATCGCGGAATGGGATCGCAAACTGGTGACTTTTATCGAACACGTGTGCGAGCTCAAGCCACCCGCACGCATTCTCGATCTGGCGTGTGGCGGTGGTGATCAAGCAAAGGTGTTTGCTCAGAGGGGTTATACGGTCGTGGGCGTTGACATAGCACCTTCCCTCATCGAGTATGCCCAGCGGCAATTCGCGAAGGAAAAGCTTGAGGGCAAATTCATGGTCGGCGATATGCGGCAGATTAATTATGATGCGGAATTCGATGTCTGCGTAGTATTGAGCGGCTCGTTTGGGTTCTTCGGCGACCGCGAAGACCAGGAGTTACTTTGTTCAATACAGAGGGCCCTCAAGATAGGGGGTAAGGTTTTTATCATGTTCAAATCTGCACATGTGCAAGTTAAACATGCAAGAAGTTATAGGGAAATAGATGACGGCTGGGAATTTGGTGAAGGCGGGTTTGATGCAAAAACATCTACCACGTGGGGTACGATTTTCATCATTCGCAGAGATGGTACAATGATAGTACCCAAGAAGGAAGAGGGGTATCATGCAAATGAGCGGATACGTTGCTACACGATTCCCGAAATGCAAAAGATGTTTGCTC
>JASFEK010000215.1:0-3451 GCA_050124875.1 Caldifarciminota bacterium
CTGGTTCTCGTTCTCATCCTGATCTTTGCCGCCTGGGCAAAACCGAAGGATGCAGCAGGGTTCTGGAATGCAATCTACAACGTGCACTGGTATCTGACCGGCGTAGCGCTGATCGCTTTGTTCATCATGCTGCGATCTTGGTTCAGGCCAGAGGAGATCAAAGATTGGATTTTCTCAACCTGGATATTTGCCAAACAGATCTTGCCGCTGCTTTTCGTAGGCGTTCTCGTCGCTGGATTCCTTTTGGGCCGTCCGAATACTGATGCCGGGATCATTCCATCGCGATTCGTGGCCACGCTTGTAGGAGGCAATTCGCTCTGGGCTAACTTCTTCGCATCGATGGCCGGCGCCTTCATGTATTTTGCGACGTTGACCGAGGTGCCAATACTTCAGGGACTTCTGGGTAGTGGTATGGGTAAAGGGCCGGCTCTTGCATTGCTCTTGGCCGGTCCGGCGTTGAGCCTGCCAAATATGCTGGTCATCCGTAGTATCATGGGTATGAAACGGACCGCTGTTTTTGTGGTCTTGGTGATCATGCTCTCAACACTCGTTGGATGGTTCTATGGATTCATATTCTAAGCAAGAGAATTTGCACCGGGAGGATAACGTCCAAAAGAAGAGGGGTTTGGGGTTATGGGAAAAATACCTTACGCTATGGGTATTCCTTTGCATTATTGCCGGGATCGTTCTCGGCAGGATCTTCCCGGAGCTCAGTGTTACCCTCAGTAAACTGGAAATAGCGAAGGTTTCGATTCCGATCGCAATATGCCTCTTCTGGATGATCTATCCGATCATGGTCCAGATAGATTTCCGCCGGGTCGCGGTGGCGAGCAGGATGCCTAAACCAATTGCTACTACCCTGATCGCCAACTGGGCTATCAAACCATTCACCATGGCGTTTTTCGCCTGGCTTTTTCTCGGCGTGGTCTTTCGTAATCTCATACCCGCTGAGACCGCACTGCAATACCGGGCCGGTATGATTCTGCTTGGTGTTGCTCCGTGCACGGCCATGGTGTTGATGTGGAGCTACCTGGCAAGGGGCAATATGGCGCATACACTAGTGATGTGCGCGATCAACTCCCTGTCCATGGTGGTTCTCTATGCACCCCTTTCCGGTTTGCTTCTCGGTGTATCAGGCATCCCGATTCCGTGGGCAACGATTGCGTTCTCAGTTTTGATCTATATAGGCGTGCCATTGGTTGCCGGTTATCTGACACGCACGATCAGCATCAAGAAGCGCGGCCTGGCATGGTTCAATCACCGCGTCGTTGCACCGTTGAAGGTCGTTGCGGTCATAGCTTTGCTGGCGACCCTCGTGCTCATTTTCGCGTTTCAGGGGCATGTCATCGTTAGGCTGCCTGGTGCGATCGGCATGATCACGGTGGGCATATTTGCCAATATCATTGTTGTCTTTGTACTGACCTACCTTATCGCGAAGGTCATCGGTATCGGCTATGAGGACGCCGCGCCCAGCGCGATCATTGCCGGAAGTAATCACTTTGAGGTCGCCATCGCCGTGGCAACAACGTTGTTCGGTGTGAAGTCCGGTGCGGCACTGGCCACCGTGGTTGGTGTTCTGACCGAGGTGCCGATCATGCTCTTTCTCGTCTGGCTGTGCAAGAGAACCAGATGGTTCTTCAAATCATGATGGTCTATTGGTCGCCTCTAGCTAGATAAGGACCTAAGAAGAATTATGACGTTGAGGAGGTATTAATGAAAAGGAAATGGGTGATTTCTCACTATAGGATTGTAGCATTGGTGGCAATTCTAATAGCCGTGGCGGCTATTTTTGCTATTGGCAACAGGAGAGAGAAAACCGCAATCAGCTCTGTGTCCGCTTCAACCGGCGTGGCTGAAAATCCTGGTGCCGGAGTCAATAGTCTATCACTCGATGACACATCTCAAGGTGTATCTGTTAGAACAGCAGTTTCAGATACCGTATCCGGCAAGAAGGTTGAAAATCCACCTGATGTTGCCGTAACGAATCCGCTCGATAATGCACTCAGAAACGGTCTGCCCGTAGTTGCAGACTTTGGTCGTGGTACATGCGTTCCATGCAAGATGATGCAGCCCATTCTCGAAAAATTAGAACGTGATTATAAGGGGAAAGCATCAGTTCTTGTCCTTGACATTCGTGAATATAGTGCTTTGTCCCAGAAGTATGGGATTGTTCTGATTCCCACACAAATATTCTTCGATGCCAGTGGTGAAGAAGTATTCCGGCACCAGGGTTTCATGCCCGAGGAAGATATTGTCTCCCAGTTGAAAAAAATGGGTGTGGAGTAATGCGGTCGTGGTTGGGTTGTTCAATTCCTTGACGAGAGCGGTTGAAGGTAATCCATATATTGCATTTGGGGCCGCCTTCATATGGGGGATACTGAGCATTCTGTTAAGCCCCTGTCACCTTGCTAGTATACCACTTGTCGTCGGCTACGTTGATGCACAAGGGAATATACCAATCAAGAGAGCTTTTTTGATATCTTTGCTTTTTTCCACTGGCATTCTCATAACTATCGGCATTGTTGGAATAGCAACCGCCTTGGTCGGCCGCATGATCGGGGATATTGGAAGAGTCGGCAACTATATCGTCGCCGTGATTTTTTTCATAATCGGTCTATATCTTCTTGGTGTTATTACATTACCTTGGTTAGGGTCAGACGGTAAGCCGATAAAACAAAAAGGATTGATCGGCGCTTTTATTATTGGGTTGATGTTCGGACTCGCCTTAGGTCCCTGCACATTCGCGTATATGGCGCCGATGTTGGGTGTTGTTTTCAAGGTTGCCGCCGTGAAATTGTTTTTTGCGATTGGTCTGCTGCTCGCCTACGGTATCGGCCATTGCTCAATAATCGTCCTTGCTGGGTCTCTGACCGAAACCGTTGGCCATTATCTAGATTGGACCGAAAAATCAAAAGGCGCAGTAATCGTAAAACGAGTATGCGGTGTGTTGGTAATTCTTGGCGGTGTGTATTTGTTGATAAATGCATGATTTAGGATTGCAGCGATAATGGATGGATTCAGAGAGTTCTCAGTCTGTATTTGCTTCGATCATTTGGAATCAGAGCTCTATTGGAGAATGTAGGAGGTCATTATGGAGATTAGGATTTTGGGTCCTGGTTGTCCTCGATGTGAAGAGGTTAGAAATAGGACGGTCGATGTCTTGGCTGAACTGAACATCGCAGCCGATGTCCAGAAAGTCACTGATATGAAGAAGATCATGGAATACAAAATAATGGCGACGCCGGGGCTGGTCATCAACGGGAAGGTGAAGAGTTGGGGTAGATTACCGTCCAAAGATGAGATCAGGAAATGGATAGAAGAGGAAAACAAGCAGTAATTCTTGTCATTATAGGTTTGCTTGCTTGTTAGGAGGTTTGAATATCATGAAAAGAACGCGAGTGCTCTTCGTTTGCACACAGAACAGTGCACGCAGTCAGATTGCAGAGGCCTA
>JASFEK010000216.1:0-3446 GCA_050124875.1 Caldifarciminota bacterium
CGTGCGTTCGACCAATATTGTTTCGTATCCGGAATTTGCGATATCCAGTGCCGCCTGTATTCCAGCAATGCCGCCGCCCAACACCAGGGCGCGCGGGGTGACTGGGATCTTAGCTGGTTCCAAGGCATCGTTGTACTTTACTTTTTCCACTGTCGCCTTGATGATCTCGGCGGCTTTTCTCGTGGCCTCATCGACATCAGCATGAATCCAGCTGCATTGTTCTCTGATGTTCGCCATTTCCAGCAGATACGGATTCAACCCTGCCTCGGCTACTGCGCGTCGGAAAGTCAACTCATGGAGCAGCGGACTACACGATGCCACGACGATACTGTCGAGATTGTTTTTCTTCAAGCGCTCCTTGATCATCACCTGACCAGGATCAGAGCACATGTACTTATAGTCTTCACAATGGGCAACGCCTGGATGCTTCTTGATCTCTTCAACCAACTTTGGTACGTCAACGTTGGCACTTATGTTTCGACCGCAATGACAGATAAAAACGCCTACTCTCTTCATGGTTATCTCTTCAGCTCGGCTAGCTTGTTCTTGAGTGCCGGCAGGACCTTAAACAGGTCATCAACGATGCCGTAATCAGCATCATTGAATATCGGGGCATTCGGATCCTTGTTGATGGCGATGATCGTATCCGAATTCTTCATGCCGGCGACATGCTGGAATGCGCCAGAAATTCCAAGTGCGATATAGAGCTTGGGTTTCACCGTCTTTCCTGACGAGCCCACTTGCCGATCCTTGGGTAGCCAATTCGCATCCACGATGGGGCGCGAACAGGCAACCACACCGCCCAATGCTTTCGCGAACTCCTCGACCATTGGTAAATTTGCCTGCTCCTTTATTCCACGACCGATCCCGACCACGACATCCGCTTTTGTGATATCAACGTCACCTACTGCCGCTTCAATGTACTCGATGAACTTTCTGTAGTCAGGCTGGCTGCTGACCACAGATTCGAGTTTCTGGACCTCCGCTGTAAGAGTACCTTCTGCTGCCGGGCACGAACCACTGCGCAACGTGAGCATATAGGAAGGGGCTTCGGCCAGCTTGACATGGGCATCCATCTTACCGTCGTAGAGCTGCCGGGTTACGCGTATCCCCTGATCAATGATTTCGACCCCTATACAATCCGTGGTAAACGGAACACCCAATTGCGTTGCCAGAGGTGGGCACAAGTCAATCCCAAAAGCCGTATTACCAATAAGGGTAAGAAAAGGTTTTTCCTGGTTGACGATATCAACCAGGGCACCCTGATACGCCTCGGAGTTGAAATCCTTGAACACCTCATGATCAACCACAATGAGCCGATGTACGTAGTTCTTAACACTTTCCTGGAGGTTCTCAGTATTATGACCTAAGAGCACGCCCGTCAATTTTGCACCGGCTTTCTCGGACAGATTCTTGCCGCATGTAAGCAATTCGTACGTTATGTCACGGACCGTACCCTGACGATGTTCGATCAACGCTAGAATGTCAGCCATCATTCCTCCTTACACCAGTCCCTTTTCCTTTATTATTTCTGCGGTTCGAGTGGCAACTTCATCAGCAGAACCAGTTAATATCTCCGCTCGCTTGCCGACTGGCGGGACGAACAACTCTTCGAGTGTGGTTTTCAATTCCGGCTCCGATGCTATGGCCTCTTTGCCCAATACCTTTATTTCCTTTCCTGCCGCTCTCCTTATGGCAATCAACGATGCATAACGCGGCTCATTGATACCGGTTTGGACAGCAAACACCGCGGGTAAGGACATCTCAAGATGTTCGATCAAACCGCCTTCGAGTTCACGGTGCACGTGGGCTTTTCCATCGGCAACCTCGATATTGCTAACCAATGTTGCATGTGGAACGTCAAGCATCTCGGCAAGCACAGGACCCACCACATAGTAGGAGTCGTCCGTGGCCATGCATCCAGTGAATATGATATCGAACTTGATGTCTTTTATCGCTTCCTTCAACACCGCTGCCGTTTTAGCACCGTCCAGTTCACCGAAATCATCGGCCTTGATCCTGATTGCACTATCAGCGCCCTTTGCCAGAGCAATGCGCAACGTATCCTCGGCATCGACCGGACCTAAGGAAATCGCGGTTATTGTACCCCCGAATTTCTCCTTGAGTAGAATCGCCTCCTCAAGGGCATAGGAATCAGCCTCATTCATATCAAATGTCAACCGGTCTTTCACAATATCCTTACCCGATGCATCAACCTTTACCTCAGCTTCAGCGGTTTGAGGTACTCTCTTGATACAAACGATCAGGTCCAAAATAACCTCCTTCCAAACTACAAATGCCTAAATACCGAAAATCCTAAATTCCTAAATGGTCAAAAATACGCAAAGGCCTTGGATGAAGCGTGCAAATCGACAATGATTTAGGTATTTTAGGCATTTTGGTATTTAGGTGTCTATCTGGTAAGTTCTCTTGCGATTACTATCTTCTGTATCTCGGATGTGCCTTCGTAGAGCTCGAGTATCTTCGCATCGCGGTACAATCTCTCGATCACGTAGTCCTTTGTATACCCGTAACCGCCGTGGATCTGAACCGCCTTGCGTGCCACATCAACTGCTATATCGCTGGCATAGTACTTGGCCATGGCAGATTCCCGCGAAAACCTCTGCATGCCCTTATCCTTACAGTAACCGGCATAATACACCAGCAGGCGAGCCGCCTGTATCTTGGTTGCCATTTCAGCAAACATGGACTGAATCATCTCGAAATTGCATATTGGCTGCCCGAACGCCTTGCGTTCTTTCGAATACTTCACTGCCTCATTCAACGACGCCTGGGCGATACCGACTGCCTGCGCACCGATATCGATCCGTGATACATCAAGGGTGTTCATGCATATCTTGAATCCATCACCCTCTTTGCCGAGCAGATTCGATTTCGGAATCTTTGCGTCCTCGAAGATCAACTCGCAATTCGCGGTCGCCCGGATACCCATGAGATCCTCATGCTTGCCCAAGCTGAAACCAGGAGTATCACGCTCAACCACGAAGGCGCTGATACCTTTGTGCTTCAGCTCCTTGTTGGTATAGGCGAACACCACGAAAATCCCGGCTTCGCCGCCGTTCGTGATGAATCTCTTTGTGCCGTTGAGGATGTAATGATCGCCTTCCAGACGGGCCGTTGACTCTATGGCAACCACGTCTGAACCAGCGTTTGGCTCGGTAATGCCGAATGCACCGATCTTCTCACCGCTGCATAACGGCGGTAGGTACTTCTTCTTCTGTTCTTCATTGCCGAACTTAACTATCGGATAAGTGGTCAATGAATTGTTGACCGCAACGATCACACCGGTCGAGGCACAGGCCCCTGAAATCTCTTCGATCGCGATCGCCAGTGACACAAAGTCAAAACCTGAGCCGCCGTATTCTTCGGGCACGATCACGCCCAGCAAGCCCAGTTGAGCCATCTTCTTAAGACTAGCCCATGGA
>JASFEK010000217.1:0-3434 GCA_050124875.1 Caldifarciminota bacterium
TTCGTCCAGGCCTCGGGCATTACGGAAGCGGCCTTCTAATTTGATCTTAAATGATGCCGGCAGGGGATTTTCTTCAAATACGTTCAAGATCTCCTCGCTGTCCTGCAGTTCGTTGCGTAACTCGGCCAGGGCATCTTCGGAGGAGACGTATATCACCTGTTCGACACCCTTTATCTTCTGAATGTTTTCCTTTAGTGCATCGACGTCGGCACGGCGCTCCAGGAAAGCGATGATCTCGATCTTCTCATCTAGGATGCGTATCGCGTGGTGGAGGTTGACCGTGACGAGTGTAAAGAGTGCAAGAAGGAACAAGGAAATGGCGGCTACCAGCAGTGAGAGCAGAAACAATGAGTTGTTCCGGGTAATAGTGCGTATGCCTTCCCTTATGCCAATTCGTAGTGACATGATCACTTATCCTGCACGAGCCGGCAGTCCTCGATTCTGAGCATTCTCTTCTTCATCTTCTTCACCAGGCTGATGCTGTGTGTGGCCATTATCACGGTTGCGCCCTTATAGTTGACATCGAGCAGGATATTTGTAATTTCCTCCGAACTCTTTGCATCGAGGTTGCCAGTTGGTTCGTCGGCCAGGAGGATGTATGGATCCCGGACCAGGGCGCGGGCAATCGCGACTTTCTGCTGCTCACCACCCGATAACTGGTACGGATAGGCGTATTTCTTATGACTCAAGCGCAGATAGGTCAGAATTTCCATGAGTTTCTTCCTAACCTCACGTGGCGGCGTGTCGGTCACTTCGAGCGAGAATGCAACGTTTTCCTCAAGAGTTCGATCCTGGAGCAGCTTGAAGTCCTGAAAAACAACGCCGATTTTTCGACGGAATTCAGGAATGCTCTTCTTCTTGATATCTTTGAGGTTTTGGTCTAGGACCTTGATCGTGCCCCGTGATGGTTCCACATCCTTGTATATCATCTTTAAAAGGGTTGTCTTTCCGGCTCCGGTTGCCCCGCAAATGAACACAAATTCGCCTTTGTCTATGTGAAAAGTTATATCCTGAAGTGCTACCCAGTCTTTCTGATACACTTTTGCGACTTTATCAAAGGAAATCATTAAGATTAATATAACCAGAATTGCATTTTTGTCAACAATTGAGCGCGCTGCGCAGAACGCATTACTCTCACCATGAAGGTGATAACAGAAAGATTACAGTGATATGCTGGCGGTTTTTACTGCTAACATGGATTCAGATTCCATACTGTTTCTTTCGTAAGTCGTTTTTTTACGCAATCTCTTGACTTTGCCAGATAATGTCACTATAATCATCGGTGAAGGTTGTGGCCAATAACCGCAAGGCTTTGCACGATTATCATGTTCTTGAAAGGTTTGAAGCCGGGGTTGTTCTTGCCGGTGGTGAGGTGAAATCGTTGCGTCAGGGTTTGGTTTCGATGAGTGACGCGTACGGTGATATAAGCGAAGGTGAAGTCTTCATCTTCAACCTGCATATCTCACACTACAAGCACAGCAGCGGTAAGTATAATCCTAAGCGCAAGCGGAAGCTGCTGTTGAAGACACGGGAGATCAAGAAGCTGTACGGTCTTGTCCAGCAGCGCGGGAACACGCTAATACCCTTGAAGATCTACTTTAACGACCGCGGTTATGCCAAGATGGAGGTCGGGGTGTGTCGCCGTAAGCGACTCTACGATAAGAAAGAGAAAATTCTGAAGAAAGAAGAGGAAAAGAAGATTGCCAAAGCCAGGAGAACAGAGCGATGACCATGCTGCTGATGTCCTTGCTGTGCGTTCTGCCCAATAAATACAAGATAACGTGCGAAGACCGTAGTATTCTGCTGGAGCCGGAAAGGATTGAAATTCAGGACTACGTTTCGCTCAAGCCGGTTGCTGAGTTACTGGAAGTCAGCTATGTCTTGGATAACACCACGCAGCAACTCTATCTGAGTGGCCGGGGACACAGGGTCGTCATCATAGCCAATATTCCAGTGATTCAATCAGCAGATCAATACTACAACGTGCCGTTTCCACCGGTCTACAAGAGTGGCGATGTGTATTTCCCCGTGCAAATGATCACATCAACGCTTGGCACTGCGCTTGAACGGCTCGTATTCATAACCAGTGTGCAGGAAATACCAATAATCAATGAAGTCACTCTGCTCACGCGAGCCGATTCGACGATCATGAAATTCTCCTGGCCAAAACCAGTGGATTTCGATGTACGATTTGCGATCCGTCAGGCTATTGTCGAGATCGACGGAGTGTACAAGGCAACACCCAGGTTGAAATCCACGGGTGCGGTCACAAAGGCTGAACTGACGCCGCACAATACCTACACGTCAATTGAGCTAAACCTTAAAGATGTAAACTCGGTCATTGAGCGAGAGAGTGAAGTCGTATTCTATCATAAGAAAAGCGAGAAGGTCAAGATGATCGTCATTGACCCGGGACACGGAGGTGTGGACCCGGGGGCCGTGGGCAGGAAAGGGTTATACGAGAAGGATGTCAATCTGGCGGTCAGCAGATTGCTTAGAAAGTATGTCGAGGATTCGTTGAAGATAAAGGTGATTCTAACCCGGGACCGGGATTTGTATCTATCATTGAAAGAGCGGACGAATGTGGCCAATCGTAATGCGGCCGACCTTTTTGTGAGTATTCACTGCAATGCTACCAAGCGCGGTATATTGCGAAGCGGTTTCGAAACGTATTTTCTATCCGAGGCAAAGACGAACGAAGAGCGTGCGGTTGCTGCTCTCGAGAACGCATCGCTGAAATTCGATGATGTTGATATGCCCAGCGATGATGTTAGCTTCATATTCTATGACCTTGCACAGAGCGCCTATCTCGATGAATCGAACAATTTCGCAGAGAGTATTCAATCTTCCGCTGAAAGGAATCTGAAGATACCATCACGCGGTGTGAAGCAGGCCGGTTTCTATGTACTCCACGGCGCCTTCATGCCCGCCGTGCTGGTCGAATGTGCATTCATTTCCAATCCTGAAGAGGAAAAAATGTTGCGCAAGAAGGATTTTCAGAAGCAATTAGCGTATTGTATATACCGAGGAATAAAGAACTATATTGATGATTATGAGAGGAGGGTGAACAGTTGAACAAGAATCCGATCGGCATCTTTGACTCGGGGATCGGTGGTTTGACCGTTGTCAAGGCGGTAAGGAAGATATTGCCCAATGAAGATATCATCTATCTAGGCGACACAGCACGCTTGCCTTACGGTACGAAATCAACCGATGCAATCATTCAGTTCTCGGTTGAAGACACGAAGTTCTTGGTTGACCGGGGAGCCAAATACATAGTCATTGCGTGCTATTCTTCAGCATCGGTGGCGCTGGACATTATCCAGAAGAAGTTTTCAGTGCCGGTTGTCGGTGTCATAATGCCCGGCGTGCGCAAGGCCGCGAAGATCACGGAGACCGGCAAGATCGGAGTCATTGGGACATCGCTCACGATC
>JASFEK010000218.1:0-3431 GCA_050124875.1 Caldifarciminota bacterium
CAGAGGTCGGATGTATTCAGGAACAAAGCCCGGAATCGCAAAGGGATTTTCCACTCCGGCACGCTTTGCCTGGCCTCGAATGTTGTTGCCGTAGTCGAATGCCACGGCACCCTTTTTCTGCATCTCCAGCATTGCCTGTACTTGGCGGGCGATGGATTCCAGGGCTCTCTTCTTGTATGTCTCGGGGTCCCGTGAACGTAGCGCTACTGCTTCATCAAGACTCATGCCGCCGGGCACGTAACCATTGAGCTCATCATGGGCTGATGTTTGATCAGTAAGGGCATCCGGGATGATGTTCCGTTTCAAGAGTTCTGGCTCGATGTCTGAGGTGTTACCCACCAGGCCCACGGAAAGGGGCGTTTTCTTCTTGACCGCGTCGAATACCAGTTTCAATGCCTCGTCGAGGTTTCTCACCATCACATCACAAAAGCCTTGATCCACGCGCTTCTGGATACGTTGCGGGTCGACCTCAATATCGAGGATGATCCCCCCATTCATGGTTACGGCCAGGGGCTGGGCACCGCTCATGCCGCCCATGCCTCCGGTCAAGACCCATTTACCGGCCAAAGAACCACCAAAGTGTTTACGCGCACATGCGGCAAAAGTCTCATATGTGCCTTGAATAATACCCTGGGTGCCGATATAGATCCAGGAGCCGGCCGTCATCTGGCCATACATGATCAAGCCGAGTGCTTCGAGTTTACGGAAGTAATCCCAGTTTGCCCAGTTCGGCACGAGCAGCGAGTTGGCGATCAATACGCGAGGCGCGTGTTCAAAGGTTTGGAAGACGCCAACCGGCTTGCCCGACTGGACGAGTAATGTCTCATCATTCTCGAGCCGTTTGAGTGAATCCACGATCGCGTTGTAGCATGCCCAGTTGCGTGCCGCTTTGCCGCTGCCGCCATACACCACTAGTTCTTCGGGTTTCTCGGCAACATCCGGATCCAGGTTGTTCTGGAGCATGCGCAGCGCAGCTTCTTGTTGCCAGCTCTTACACGAAAGTTCAATACCATGGGGTGCGGAAACTGGTTTGTAGGAAAATTCTTTGATGGTTTTGGTTTTCTTCATGAGTCCTCCTGGTTCATTCTACTGGAAATAGCAAGTGATGTCAAGCTGAGCAACTTGTAGCTATGACAAGGAAATATAGAGACAAGGGGGATGGGAAATTTCCAATTTCGAAATGCGAATTGCGGAAACGGAAAGGACTGATTACGATACAGGATACACGATTCATGATATGAATTGAGTCATTAGGTCACTAAGTCATTGAGTCAATCGTGAGCAGTAATATCTGGTTGCAGCATACGGCGTGTGGTGTCCAGCGTAGAGCGTCGTGCGCAAGCCGAATTTTTTCCATGGATACCCATTGTGCTGCCTGCTGGTATTCTGATCATCTGGTCTGCTACTATTCGCCTCAGGCGAAAATTGGGCTGTTGTTGACTCTGTCTGCAAAAATGTGTATAATCGCACGATGAGGAAGCCCCTGATTCTTATGTTGGTATTACTTGTTGGCTGCGGCCTGTCGCCTCAGGCGAGGGCGAGAAATATCCTCGAACAAGGCCTGGCAGATCCGTCGAATGTGGTACGGATTAATGCGGCTGTTGGATTGAACAGTGAAGCGGCTCATAGATTGTTGACTGAAATATTCATTGAAGGAGATCACCAGGACAGGGCAGCGGTCTTGATGGCGATCAAGGAAGACGCCGCAGTATTATCTGAATCATTGATCGTTGATGCATGCCGTAGCGTGAATCCTGCGGTGCGCGAAAACGCTTACCGGGTAGTGGTCAATAGCACATTCGAGAACAAAAGAGAATTGCTTTTGCAGGGCATTGAAGATGAGCTCACGGCAGTACGGGTGCTTTCTTACGGCGCATTGTCTATGTATGGCGAGCGTGAGCTTCTGCAACAAGGCATGCGTGATCGTGAACCGCGCGTGCGTATTGCGTCGGCCAAAGCACTGGCCGAATTGGGCCGGCCAGACATGGCCGAGTTCATCAAGGATGAATTGAAGAAATCGACACCTGACCTGCTAGGCACGGGCATTGTGACCATGGCTCAACTGGGTGATACTGCTTCGATCCCTTTGTTCAAGGCGTTGCTCAAAGAAAGTGCCGGCGAGTTGAGGATCGACGCAGCTGAAGCACTCTTGATCTTGGGCGATAAGACCGGGATCAAGGCACTGAGTAATGGACTACGATCACGCGATCCCTTTGTGCGCATCCATACCACTGAGGTCTTGACCAGGCACAAGGTTGAGGAAACTCTCCCGCAACTGGAAGCGGCCACACGGGATGAATTCGTGAATGTAGCAGTGCAAGCCTTGAAGGCATTGGTCGAGCACGAGCCGCGTGCATATCAAGAGCTGTATGCCGAACTCATGGATGCGCAGAATCCTTTGCTGCGCATTACCGCCGCAAAAGCCTACTTAAGGAGCATGAATGGCGCTTAGATTGCACAACACGCTGACCGGCAAGACCGAGGATTTTGTGCCGCTGGCCGAGACGGTACGAATTTACACGTGCGGGCTGACCGTGCAGAGTGAACCGCATGTCGGACACATCCGCGCGGCTTTGGTGCGTGATATTCTCATGCGCTGGCTCAAGTTTAGCGGGTACAAGGTCATGGCTTTGGAAAACTTCACCGACGTTGATGATAAGATAATCGAGAAGCAAAAAGAGTTGAAGAAAGACTGGCGCGTGATCGCCCAGGAACATATCGACACGTACCTCGAAGCCTGTGACCGGCTGAATATTGAACGGGCATCTTTCTATCCGAAGGCGTCCCAGCATATCGAGGAGATAATCAATCTCGTTGAGCTGCTTGTTAAGAAGGGGTTTGCCTACGAGAAAAAGGGTGATGTCTATTTCCGGGTGCGTAAGTTCCCCGACTATGGCAAGCTGTCCAAGAAAAGCATTGATGACCTCATGGCGGGTGCGCGGATCGCGCCTACTGAATCGAAAGACGATCCACTGGACTTTGCCTTGTGGAAGGCGGCAAAGAAGGATGAACCTTACTGGCTGAGCCCTTGGGGAAAAGGAAGGCCGGGCTGGCACATTGAATGCTCGGCCATGTCCATGCGCTATCTCGGTGAGACATTCGATATTCACACCGGGGGCGAGGATCTGGTCTTTCCCCATCACGAGAATGAGATTGCGCAGTCTGTGGCGGCAACGGGCAAACCATTTGCCCGATACTGGTTACATAATGGCTGGGTGACCCTGACCGGTGAGAAGATGTCAAAATCGACCGGGCACTATTCGCCGATAGAAGAGGTACTCGACAAATATTCAGCGAATGTCGTGCGTATGTTCATGCTCAAGACCCATTACCGCAAGCAGTTGGCGTATAATGATGAAAGGCTTGATGAGGCTCGGGCAGCACTGACGACAATTAGAACCTATCTGGACAACGCCGCGAATAAATATGGC
>JASFEK010000219.1:0-3425 GCA_050124875.1 Caldifarciminota bacterium
TGGCACACCGTGTTTAGCCCAGGTGGAGATGACTATTGACGGCCGTCGGTTCAGGGGGCGAACCGATTCCTATGGCGTCGCCGAGTTCGCATATAAGCCACGCAACATAGAAACGAGTATCAGAGTAAAGGCGACCGATGATAGGGGAGAAAGTGCACAGATCTCGCAAACATTCGAGACCGCGGCTGGCGGTGAGCAGATTGCGATTAGAATGGCGCGCGGTATATACAAGGTCGGGGGATCGGCAGAAATAATGCTCTTGACCACGAAACGCTCGGGTCGAGTATACGTCGATGTCGTCAGGGACAATCAGACAATACTGACGAAATCGGTGACGGTTAATAATGGCCGGGGTAGTTTTAATCTGAACCTGACACCTGACTTGAGCGGTTCGCTCTGGTTCCATGCATATGTTGTCACCCAGGGTAGCAATATCGTGCGCGACACGCGTTTCTGCTATGTTCATGCCGCGGATGAATTGGCCATCGACATCAGGCCGGATAGGGAAGTATACGAACCAGGCGCCGATGGCAGTATCGTCTTCACGGTTACCGATGCCCGAGGCAATCCCATGATCGCGGCACTCTGCGTGGCGATCGTGGACGAGGCCGTGTTTGCCGTGTCCGAGCTGCAGCCGGGATTGGAAAAGGTATACTTCATGCTCGAAAAGGAGATAATGAAACCGCGTTACGAGATACACGGATTCACGCCGATCGATATTGTGTTGAAAAAGAAGATCGAAGCGCGCGCCGAGAATGTCATGTTCTCGACGCTCACCCCGCGCGAACATTATCCAGTGAGTTATGTGACACCGCAGCTCGTTGACGAGAAGATCAAGTCAGCCTTCTACACGAAATTGGAGGAGGCACGTTTCAAACTGCATGATGCACAGAACGCGTATTTCAACGAGTACGGCCAGTATCCAAAGACCGACGGTGCAGTAACAACTCTGCTCAAAGAGGGATTTCTCGATGAGAAGGATTTGCTTGATCCATGGGGCAGAAGGTATTATGTCGATTCGCCAGAAGAACTTTTCCTCTACTTCACGATCGCTTCGGCTGGGCCCGATGGTATCCTTGATACTGATGATGATATCAGCGAGATGATGTGGGGTGAAGGGAAGATGATCCTGGCCGAGATGGACGCGGTGGCGGCGCCGGGCATGCGGCTTGAAAGAGCGACGTCCAAGAAAGCCGGTGAAGAACTTGGGCAGAGGGGAAAGGAACCAAGAGTGCGTGAGTTTTTCCCGGAAACGTTCGTTTTCGAACCTGCGCTCATTACGGATAATCAGGGCATTGCCAGACTCGGTGTTACGATGCCCGATGCGATAACCACCTGGCGGATCACGACGTTCGCCTCTTCAGCTGATGGACAACTCGGATCGAGGCTTGCCCAATTGCGGGTATTCCAGGACTTCTTTGTCGATATTGATCTGCCGGTCGCCTTGACCGAGGGCGATGAGATCTCCATACCGGTGGCACTTTACAATTACCTGCCCCGTGATCAACAGATCAAACTCGTGCTTCAGGAAGAAGACTGGTTTGAAGTCGTGGAAAATAGCGAGATCGTCAGGACACTGAAAAAAGACGAAGTCAGTGTTGCATATTTCCCGATCCGTGTAAAGGAGATCGGGTATCATTCTATACTGGTCAGGGCCTATGGTGAGGTAAAATCGGATGCGATCAAGCGTTCGGTTGCCGTGTTGCCCGACGGTAAGCTGTTTGAGACGATCGTCTCTGATCGACTCACCGACCGTGTGGTGCAGCAGGTTGCCTTTCCCAAGAATGCAATAGCAAAGGCGAATTGGCTCGGCTTGAAGATATTCCCCGGGATCTTTTCGCAGATCGTCGAGGGTCTGGATAAATTGCTCGGTGTGCCGTTTGGCTGCTTTGAACAGACGACGTCGGTCACCTATCCGAACATACTCATCCTTAATTACTTACGCGAGACCGAGCAGATCAAACCAGAAACCGAGATGACGGCAGAAGAATACATCAGTCTAGGGTACCAGCGTCTGCTCACCTTTGAGGTGCCGGGCGGTGGATTCTCCTGGTTTGGTGATGCGCCGGCCAACAAGGTGCTGACTGCTTACGGGTTGATGGAGTTCAACGACATGGCCAAGGTCTATGACATTGACGAGCGTCTTATTGAACGCACAGCTCAATGGTTGCGCGATCAGCAAGACAAGGCAGGTTTCTGGTCGCCTGATGAGCAGTATTTACACGGTGAATCTTGGGGCAGGATACAGAACAACGAAATGCTTCCTACGGCCTATATTTGCTGGGCATTGGGTGAGATCGGCGACCGCGGTGACGAGGTGCAGCGTGGGTTGAACCACCTGCGCAAGAATCTAAAGGCAGCCAAGGATCCGTACATGCTCGCGCTGGTCGCCAACGCCTTTGTTGCGGTTGAACCGAATTCCGGCACGACTGCCGAGGTTCTGAAAAAGCTGGTTAGCATGGCCAAGAAAGAGAAGGATGCGGTCTACTGGCAGTCGAGCATGCCTTCGATCACGTTCTCGCGTGGTCAGGGTGCCGACGTTGAGGCAACGGGTCTGGCAGTATATGCTCTGATAAAATCGGGTAAGTACTCAGATATCGTGACCGATGCACTGACCTATCTGATCCGTACCAAGGATCAGAGCGGTGTCTGGTTTACCACACAGGGTACGATCATTGCCCTGAGGTCGCTGGTTGCCGCCCTGGGTGGTGTCAGCGAAGAGGTTGAGGCCCAGATCGCGGTCATGGTGAACGGTGAAAAGGCAGCCGAGTTGAGTATTGACCAGAATAACGCCGACTTGATGCATCAACTCGACTTGAGTCAGTATGTCAGAGCCCAGAATACCATCGAGATATCAGTTGAGGGTGAGGGCAACTTCCTGTACGAAATCGTGAGCAAGTACTATCTGCCCTGGGAAGTCGTGCCCCGGCCACAAAAGCCACCCTTTGTCATCTCGGTTGATTATGACCGCACGCAGTTATCAGTCAATGATATTGTCGACGTTGATGTGGATATCCAACTCTTGAGAGCCGGCCGTGCAGAGATGGTCATGGTCGACCTGGGAATTCCACCCGGATTCTCGGTTCTCACCCCGACCCTCGATGAGCTGGTCGGCAAGAAGATACAGAAGTACAGCTTGACCCAGAGGCAGATCATCATCTATCTGGATGAGGTCAGTTCGGATAAGCCGGTGCGGCTATCATACCGTCTCCAGGCAAAATTCCCGATTCGTGCCAAGGTTCGTGCGTCCCGGGTCTATGAATACTATAATGTCGACGATGAAGCACTTGAACAACCCTTTGAAATGAGGGTGACGCTATAGCAGAAAGGCTGTGCCTTCTTCGATTAAAGAGATCTATAAGGGCCAGGCAGGCAACTCAGCCTGGCCCTTATCTGCTGGTAGGTGAAACCTTAAACCACCTTGC
>JASFEK010000220.1:0-3411 GCA_050124875.1 Caldifarciminota bacterium
AATTAAGGCCGAGACCGATGCGCCGCGCGTCCTTGCGGTAATACGCCTGCACGCCGAGTAGGTGTTGGTGATAGTATGATGTGTCACCTTTGGCAATGGTGAAGCTGGGTCTCACGTCAATACCGAAATGATCGGTTGAATGAAGATTGAGCATTGCCTTGATAATCATGTCAAACTGGTAATCAGCTCCTGCATTGATGTCCCATCCGTGATAGTCCCAATGCGGATAAGCACCCAGGTCAACCGACCACAAGAAGCGGCGCTTGGTATGTAACCGCCGGGCAAAATGAAAATCTTGCGGACTGAGCTTCAACCGGAACCGGTTGAATACTGGTGTGCCCTCAACATCATAATCTATATCATGGATGCAGTCATGCACGAAGTATCCAGTCAGGACATAATTGCCCAGGTCAAGATCAATCCCGCCGATGATATAGTAATGGACATACCTTGGATCGACCGATACGCCGCCGGTTTGCTCGGCCATGTCCAGATCATCTCGATAATAAACATACGTCGCAATGGGGCCGTGCCGGAATGTGATGCAGTACAATTCGATCGATGCATCGAGATTGTACCTTATGGTGTCACTATTCAGGTACTTGCCAAACATTCCACCACCATGGAATTCGACGGGTATTTCCAGAGCGGTGAGCAGGGAACAGGACAATAGCAATAGCGAGATAAGACCGAGTACAGAGGTAGGCGTTCTTTTCTTTGAATACATGTTAGATGACTCCGTTACTTTCATTTGCGAGTTCGCCAAGAAGATCACTCTCGCTCAGAGTATTTATTCTTACTCGGTAATATCTGCCGACTTCCAGGTTATCGTTTTCGATCAACACCTGGCTGTCAATCTCGGGCGCGCTGAATTCAGCGTGGCCAACGAATTGATCAGCCCGGTCATGGATCAATACTTTGTACACATTACCCTTTCGTTGCTCATTGCGCTGCGCGACCAGCTGTTGCTGGGTCTTCGTGGCGATGCTGTAACGTTCTTCGATCACATCGTCAGTCAAACCCGCTAATTGCGCCGCTTTCGTGCCGGCTTCGCGATAGTACGGGAATACACCCAGCCAGTCTATATGACCGGCCTTGACAAATTCCATCAATTCGTTGAATTCAGCGTCGCTTTCCGTAGGATAACCGACGATGACGGTCGTCCTGATGGCCATGTTTTGGATCTTTTTCAGCCGCGCGAGGGTTTTTGTGATCCGGTCACGGCTTGTATTCCTTTCCATTAAACCCAAGATGCGGTCATTGATATGCTGGATGGGCATATCAATATACTTGCAGACCTTGGGATTGCGTGCGATTTCGTCGAGTATGCCATCGTCGATCGATCTTGGGTGCGCGTACATGATCCGTAACCACTCGATGCCCGGTATTTGCGAAAGGTCGTGCAGCAGTGGCTTTAGCATTGGCCTGCCGTATAGGTCGTAGCCATAACGCGTCGTATCCTGGCCGATCACGATCAGTTCCCGAATTCCCAGTTTGGCGAGCTCGTAGGCTTCCTGTATGACCTTGTTGTAGTCGAAACTGCGAAAGGCGCCCTTTATCATGGGGATCGTGCAATAGGCGCATTGGTTTGAGCATCCTTCCGAGATTTTGAGGAATGCATACCCATTCGTTGTTGGTAAACGTGATTCAATGACCGCTGCCTGCTGCGTCACTGTCGATATCATTTCCTTCTCTTGCTCGAGTCTGAACCAGCCCGACACTTGAGGGAATCTGCGCTTCAAATCATCTTCGCAGCGGTTCACTGCGCAACCAACGACATAGATTCTCCTTCCATTACGCGCGTATGCGATCATTTCCTCTATCGTTTGCTCAGTTTCCTCGATGGCCGGAGCAATGAATCCACAAGTATTGATGATGATCACATCACTATCCTGTGGCCGTGCACAGACCGTGACACCACTAGCACCGAGTCCACCCAGTATATTTTCCGAATCGACCAGGTTCTTTGGACATCCGAGAGATATGAGATTCACCTTCACACGAAAATTCTACTACTTGCTATCCTACCCTCAAGAGCTTGACCGTTGCCGCGGCGATTAGATTCTTGTCCTTATCGAGTATGCGCGATTCCGCTTCGATCAGCCGGTGCTTGATGTTGATGACTTTCGCGTCGGCAACATATGTCTGGCCGGTTCTCATGGCATTCTTGATGCGCATTGATAATTCTGCGGTCACTGATTTAGAACCCTCTTTGAAAGCTGCCCAGACGGCCAGTTCGTCGAGTATTGTGGCAATGATACCGCCGTGCACCGTATCCTTGTAGCCTTGTGCCCATTGCGGTGGGTCGATCATTGCCTGAACTCCTGTCTGATTCTTTATAATGTTGAGCTGCAGGCCGTTCTTGTTCTGGGGGCCGCACGCAAAGCAAGACTGGTCCATGAAGAATTCAGAATTCATCGACCTGAACCCCTTCAGGCGGACTGAACTGGAAAATACTCTTGGAGAGTTTCTTGTTCATTTCTACCTTGTTGAACTCGAACTTGCTCTCGGTGCCGGCATCATCGTATACTGTGATACCGATGAGTTCATAGGTTTTAACCTTTATCCTCACCGTGAGTTTCCGGTAGATGCTCGTATTTTCGATCGGCGTCAGATCAATCTCGTAGTATTCATCATTTTCGACGACGATTTCAGCTTCGTAGTCGCTTTTATAATCGGCGAACAAGGCATCAGGACTTACCTGGAAAGGCATCTGTTCCAACCCCTGTCTGATCACTCGATTTTCTGCCGGGAAGTATATCCAGAGCGAGGTGCTGTCACCGACATAGATCTGTTCAGGATCAGCGATTTCCATACGGAAGTAATTCGGCCGCATATAATAGGTTCGACCTTCAAATCTCTGGCAGATCCCTGCTTCTTCATCACAGTAGACCTGTTCGAACTCGGCATAGAAGCTATTCATGTTCTGGTACTGCTCAATAGTCTTGTCCAGGACATCACTGGCTTCGGTTGCGAGGATTTGCGTCGTGAGCAACATAAGCGCTATTAGTAGTCGAATCATTATTTCTCCTTTTTACCAATCTTATATATAAATGCCAAGGTGTCAACACCAGGGCGGAAAGGATGTCGCTATTCGTTAAGGAACAAATCCAACGGTTGATTAGAAATATGAAATCCTTGACGTGAATATCATCGCTCCCCACTTGACAAGCAGGATTATTTAGGGAAAATTAAGTACTTGTATTCTTAGAACATACCTATTTAGCAACAAACAGGGGAGGATGCATGAAAACAAGCGTCATATTTTCAATCATGGTACTGGTCACACTTGGGTTTGCGCAGAATCTTTTGCAGAACCCGGGTTTTGAAACGTGGGCCGGAAGCATACCTGAGCACTGGGAAAAGAGCGATTTTGTTGATCTCTTCCAGGAAGACGTGATCGTCCATTCG
>JASFEK010000221.1:0-3392 GCA_050124875.1 Caldifarciminota bacterium
TCAAGCCATGATACTGCGCTGCTCATCAATGGTGATATGCGTAATTTTCGGCTGGCCAGACCGATCCCGGTCATAACCTGTCTTTATGACAGCCTGAACTATCTGCTCACTGAGGCCGATCTGCTCAGATGCTTCAACCGTGTGCACGAAGCACTGCACCCGGACGGGGTATTCATCTTCGACATGAATACGGTACACTCCTTGCGTGATGAGTGGGGAAACAACACGTTCCAGCGCCGCGACGAAGGGCTCTTCTCGGTCTGGTCAAACAGCTTCAACCCGAATCTCAATGTCTCTTCGTTGAGTATTACGCTGCATGTGCGGCGCAACGGGCAGGAAATGGTTTTCGGTGAATTCCATCAAGAGCGCGGCTACCCGCTATCCGTGATCAAGGATCTATTGGCAGAAGCTGGTTTTGACTGCTCATTATACCGGCACCTCACGTTTAATCCGGCCACGGAGAATGATCTGCGCATCATGGGGGTAGCCAGAAAATGATGATCGCAGATCTGCATATACATTCGCGTTATTCGCGGGCCACCTCCAAGGAGATGGTCATTCCCAAGATCGCCGAGTATGCGAAGCTGAAAGGTATTAGCATGGTCGGCACGGCCGACTTCACACACCCGGAATGGTTCAAGGAACTGAAAAGGTACCTGAAGCCCGGGGATGGTGTTTACGAATACGGCGGCGTGAAATTCGTGATCAATGTTGAGGTCAATAATATCTACACAAGGAAAGGTAAGCTGCGCCGGCTGCACAACATAATTTTCGTCCCGGATTTTGAGACGGCTGAGAAGGTAATACAGTATGTGGACCGTTACGGAAAACTGGCGTCCGACGGCAGGCCCATACTTTCGCTGGATACGTACGATATGTTAAAGGCGATCAATGATATTTCTTCGGACGCGTTTCTCGTGCCGGCCCATATCTGGACGCCCTGGTTTGCGCTCTTCGGCTCTAACTCGGGGTTTGATTCGATCGATGATTGCTTCGGTGATCTGAAGGATCATATCTTTGCCATGGAAACCGGTCTATCTTCAGATCCGGCAATGAACTGGCGGCTGTCAGTATTGGACAAGTACACGCTAATTTCAAATTCTGATGCGCATTCGCCTACCCGTATGGGACGGGAAGTAAACGTGTTCCAAGATGAGCTGAATTATTATGAGCTGCGCGATGTGCTGAAGAACAAGGACCGCGAGCGTTTTCTCTACACCATTGAGTTTTACCCCCAAGAGGGTAAATACCATTATGATGGGCACCGCAAATGTGATGTGCGTTTGTCGCCCAAGGAATCGCGGTTCAACAACAACATATGCCCGGTCTGCTCGCGCAGCCTGACCATCGGCGTGCTGCACCGTATCGAAAGCCTTGGCGACCGCGACGAGGGATTCGTGCCGGACAATGCGATCCCCTATAAGAACCTTATCCCGCTGGAGGAAATTATCGCGGAAGCAATGGGTGTGGGGCGGGATACGGTCGGCGTGAAGAATGAATACCGCAGACTGTGCGGCATCTTCGGCAGTGAGTTCGAGATCCTGCTCAACACGCCGATCGAGGACCTTCACAATAATGCGCAGGAACGCATCGCGCTGGCGATCGACCGGACCCGGCGGGGTGATGTGATCATCAATCCCGGTTATGATGGTGAATTCGGCACGGTGAAGATATTCGAAGAGGAAAAGCCCACCGAATCACAAATGAGCCTCTTCTAAAAGTTCACAAAACCAACCTGCTATATTTTGTAGACTTTTGCGCTATCCTGCGTTGTCTTGTGGCTTCAATCTTCTGAAACGATGCGTGTATATTATGAAAGAATGCAAAAGTTGACAACTAATAGCGCATCTTGTCTGAGGTGAAGAAATGTCCTGAAATAACGGTTCTTTTCGCTACCGAAAGTCTACAAAATATAGCAGGTTGGATGAGGTGGTGAATTGCTGAGGTCTACGTGAGGACGCTGTTCGCATAGCCGCCCAGCGTGCACACTAAACGCAGTATGCGGTAAAACTCCGGGGTATCCTTTGCCTGGAACGCAATTTGCCGGCCATCAATTCTTCTTACTCCCGGTATCAATTCTGCCAGATCAGTGATCAGCGAGCTGGCGAGGTCGATTTCTGCCTTGATCGGCACTTTGAACTGGAAAATCCTTAGCCTTGTGATCTTTTGAATTGCGCGCGCGGCCTTTTTCTCGATCTCCCGTTGCACATCCTGTGGGTGCCGGCATTGTGCGGCAAAACGCGAAATACCTTTCTTGGTTGTGACAGTCTCAACATTCTTACCGAAGAATTTGCTGATTTCCTTAATCAAAAGATTGTCGCCGGTGACGAGTCCGAGCGGCACTCCGTAATACCCGGCCAGAGCTGCGTTGATCTCGCTCTCGCCCACAAACCGGCCATTTATCTTTATGTTGTAGATTGAAGCTGAAGAATAAGTGTGCTCCATACCCGCGTACTGTGTGCCGGCCATGGCATGATAGCCGATAAAGAATAGGATATCATACTTCTTGCTGATGCCATGCATCATGTAATACTTGCGCGGTGTGCCTTTCACAATGTGCACGCCTGTTTCGAGTTCATCGACGAGCAGATTTTCACCTGAGGCGTGTGCATCGCAAATCACGATGTCGCCAATTGTCTTGCCACTCTTAAGGATGCCACGAATCGCTGCGTTTACCTCTTGGGTTGCGATCCGGCGTATCCGTTGCAGATCTGTTGAATCCTTTTTCATCTCGCGCCAGGACGTAACTGCGCTGATGCCTTCCATATCAAAAGAGACGAATACGCTGATTTTTTTTATCACATTTCATTATATCTCAAGGTACTTGTATGTCAACTCATCCCGTTGTTGACAGTGCGCCAGGGCATGCTATAATTATACCGATAGGAGGTTGAAGCATGAAATTTATCATAATCGCCCTGGGCGTTGTTGTGTTACTCTGGATCGTATCGCTCATCATTCAGAGATCTGATAAACGTGCAAGAGAGCGATACATAAAAGAGAAGCAACAGCAGCGCAAATTAGAGGAAGAGGCAAAGGAAAAGGCGAATCGGCCGTCGTTCCCCACCGGCTAAATAGAACCACGGTCTCCATCAGGAAGACCGCTGTCCCATTGTATTTGACTTCATTGTTTTACTATCTATAATATGAATGATGGCATTCATCTCAAATAGAGTAAAGATCATTCCCGTTGAACAACCATTCTTGCGCGTGCTTGCCGGGTATTTTCACAGAAAATTCGCTGCCTCAGTACCCGATTTCTCAAAGATCCTGATGGTATTCCCATCGCAGCGCAACAAATTTTATTTCCGCCGCTATCTTCTGGAGGTGAGCGGTGTGACGAGCATCATACCACCGGTAATGAAAACACTCGATGAGTTGATCGATCACTG
>JASFEK010000222.1:0-3383 GCA_050124875.1 Caldifarciminota bacterium
TTGTTATATGGTGTTGCTAGATCGAATCTGAGTTTCTTGGCCAGCGCTCTCAATAACGACGAGCGCCACCGGCCCGGTACACCGTAGGGCTCAAGCGCGCCATCCAGGATTGACAACTTCTCATTACCAATGACCTTGGCCGGATCGATCTCCATCTTGAAGCCCAAGCCATCGCAGTGTTCACAAGCACCATAGGGCGAGTTGAAACTGAACATCCGGGGCGATAGCTCGGGATAACTGATGCCGCAGTGTACGCATGCGAGCTGCTGGCTGAAGATGCGTTCTTCTTTGCCGCTGGCGACAACGATCAGGATGCCATTACCTTCTTTCAAACCCATTTCTGCCGAGTCGGCGAGTCGTTTGCGCAGATTTTCTTTGATGACGAGCCGGTCAATGACGATCTCGATGTTATGCTTCTTGTAGCGTTCGAGCGCCGGAGTCTTTTCGATTTCCTGCATCTTGCCGTCGACGCGCACGCGCACGTAGCCGCGCCGCTTCAGATTGCTGAGAAAATCCCTGTACTCACCCTTACGGCCCCGGACCACCGGCGCAAGAACTTCGATCTTGGTTCCTTTTGGGAGTTCGAGGATCGTGTCGACTATTTGATCGGTGGTCTGCGCATGGATCCTCCGGCCGCATTTGTAGCAATAGGGAATGCCTATGCGGGCAAATAGCACCCGCAGGTAGTCGTAGATCTCGGTTACCGTGCCGACGGTCGAACGCGGATTGCGTGCGGCGCTGCGCTGTTGAATGGCGATCGCCGGGGAGAGACCAGTGATCTCATCAACATCGGGCTTATCCATCATGCCCAGGAATTGCCGTGCATAGGCCGACAGGGATTCCACATACCGTCGTTGACCCTCAGCATACAGCGTATCAAAAGCCAGGGATGACTTGCCCGAGCCGGACAGGCCGGTTATGACCACGAACTGATTTCTGGGGATGAAAACGTCGATATCTTTCAGGTTATGGACCCGGGCACCTTTGACCCTGATGCCTTTCCGGTTCGTGCGCATGTGACTATCTTATCCGTCCATTTGTCGAAGTCAAGCACAGGCAGGAGTGAGTTGACTCGGCAGGGGTTTTGAATATAATAGACTGTGCGGCGTGCTCTTCTATTCCTCTTCTTGGTGTTACTCAGTTGTAAACCCAGCAAAACCGGTGTCATCATTGCCGGTTCGACCTCGGTGCAGCCATTCATCGAAAAGGTTGCCGAGCACTTCATGGAGAAGTATCCAGACATCACGGTAAATGTGCAGGGCGGCGGCTCGACCGCGGGTGTCCAGGCCACATTGAACGGCACCTGCGACATCGGTGCGAGTTCACGCAACCTCAAACCGAGTGAGCGCGGTCTTAAGGTCATACTCATTGCCCTCGACGGGATCGCGGTCATCCTTCACAAAGATAATCCGATTGGTGACCTTACGGTCGAGCAGGTGCGCGGGATATTCACCAGCCAGATAAGAAATTGGCAGGAGCTCGGCGGGTTTGATAAGGAAATAATACCGGTGACCAGGGAAGAGGGTTCAGGTACCCGGGCGTCATTTGAGGACATGATCATGGGTGAGGAAGCGATCAGTGATGCCTGCTTGGTGCAGGATTCCAATGGCGCGGTTCGGGAGATCATTGCCACTACGCTGCAGGGGGTTGGCTATATTTCCGTAGGCCTGGTCGATGAACGGGAAAAAGCGGTTGCGATTAATGGCATAAAGCCGACGCTCGCCAACCTGATAACCGAGAAATACAGATTTGCCAGACCGTTCCTTCTCTTGTTGCAGGAAGACCCAACCGGTAATTGCGGGAAATTCATTGAATACGTGCTTTCCTCAGAGGGCCAGGAGATCCTCGGCAGCGACGGATTGATCCCGGCAAACCAGGTCGCGGCTGATTGATGAAAGACAAGATCGCCGAGAAAGTTCTGCTCTTCATCGCGCTGTCCGCAATACTATCGCTGGTGCTCATCACTTTTTTCATTTTCCAACAAGGCATTCCGCTGATATTCAAAGCCGGACTGGGCAATTTCCTTTCCTTGAAATGGGCGCCGACCAGAGCTGGTTTTGGTATTCTTTCGATGATCGTCGGTTCACTCCTGGTTACGATTGGCGCCCTGGCTGTCGGTATTCCTTTTGGTTTGGCCGGCGCGATTTTTCTGGCCGAATTTTCGTCCAAGACGATACAGAAGACCCTGAAACCAATCATCGAGTTGCTGGCCGGTATTCCGTCTGTGGTCTATGGTTTTATCGGCATCGTCATCCTCGTGCCGTTCATAAGAAATACCTTTGGTGGTCCAGGATTTTCCGTGCTGGCGGCGAGTATCATCCTCGGTATCATGATCCTGCCTACGATCGTGAGTATTTCGTATGATGCCTTGCTCGCGGTACCCAATACCTATCGCGAGGGTTCCTATGCAGTGGGCGCGACAAAATGGCAGACGATCGTTATGCTGCTGCTGCCGGCCGCACGTTCGGGCATCGTTGCGGGCATCATACTCGGCATGGGACGTGCCGTGGGTGAGACCATGGCCGTAATCATGATCGCCGGTAATGCATTGAAGATACCGGGTTCGATCCTGGATTCAGTCCGGACCTTGACCTCGACCATTGCCCTGGAACTGGGTTATGCAGCTGGTGACCATAGGGCCGCGCTCTTTGCGTGCGGTTCGGTGCTTTTCTTGATCATAATAGTCTTGAACATCGCTGCAATAAGAATTACCGGCAAGAAATGACACTACGCATTGGCCCGCGCACCAGTCAGATCATTGCCTACATAACTTTGCTGTTGATGACTGCGATCACGGTGATCGTGCTCTTTTTCATTATCTTCTATGTACTGAGGCACGGCCTCGGTCAGCTGACCCTGGAATTCCTCACCGACCGGACGCGCGAAATGGGTAAGGAGGGTGGAATATTACCCTCTATCCTGGGTACGCTATTCATCACGGTCGTTGCGATTTTGATCGCGACCCCGCTGGGCGTGGGCAGCGCGGTTTACCTTGTTGAATACACGCGGGGTGGACCGATACGCCGGATCATAAGTTTTGGCGCGGATTGTCTGGCCGGCGTGCCGTCCATCATCTTCGGGTTGTTCGGTTTCATATTCTTCGTGATCACGATGGACCTGGGCTGGAGCATTTTGTCAGGTGGTCTCACCCTTGCCGTGATGATACTGCCGACCATCATTCGGACTTCTGAAGAGGCGATAAAATCGGTTCCCCATACCTACCGTGAGATAAGCTATTCGCTCGGTGGCGGCAAGCTGGATACCATAACACGGGTCGTGTTGCCGACCGCTTTGCCCGGGATATTGACCGGCGTCATCTTAGGGATCGGCCGCGCCGTGGGCGAGACCGCGGCGGTCATCTTCACGGCTGGTTCCTCGTTGGG
>JASFEK010000223.1:0-3376 GCA_050124875.1 Caldifarciminota bacterium
GAAGGAGGAAAAAATGGAGAAGTTGATTGGCAAGATTACCCATTATTTCAACAAGATCAGCGTCGGTATTATTGAAATCACGGATGGCGAGTTGAACGTCGGGGACACAATTCATATCAAGGGTCACACCAGTGATATCACCCAGCAAGTGACTTCCATGCAGATCGAGCATGCGCCTATTGAAAAGGCAAAGAAAGGTGATGCCGTCGGTATTAAGGTAGATTCGCCCGTGCATGAGCACGACCAAGTATTTCTAGTGACCGAATAACGAGACGCTGTTATCTTTGTGGCAGGAAAAGCCGGTATTACACTCTAGGACCGGCGATGTAGACAAATCCTAAATCCGAATTTCTAACCCTTAGACAAATTCAAATTGTCAAAATCCAAATGACCAAAACTGAGATTGCTTTGTCGTCCCATTATCATATTATAGGGATAATACGAAGACGGGACTCCTCGCAATGACAGTGGAGGGGAGAACCCGCAATCACCCAAACATAATTGCATTTGAGTCATTGTGTCATTGAGTCACTATGTCATTCGCACCTAGTGTGCTGGTATCAAACGTAGCCTATAGCGTTAAGCGTAGAGTATAGAGTAAGTTTGCTTCGTCGTCCCGCATCCTATTATGAACACAATATGAATCAGGACTTCTCGTAATGACAGATCGGCAAGCGTGTCTAGACGCGCACTCCTCGGTCAACGAACAGGTGGCGTTTGATCTTCTGCGTGCTGGTCTTGGGAAATTCTTCGTCGCGGATCTCCAATTCGGTCACCTTTTTGTAGATCGGTAATCCTTCGTTGACCTCGCGCACCAGTTCTTTGTAGATATTTTCGACATCCAGCTCACTCATTTCTATGCCTTTTTCCTGTCCGTGTGCTTCCAGTCGTTCGTAATCTGGGAAGATGAGCGCACATATCTGTTCCTTCTTGGTTTCCTGGTCGATTCTAGGTATTACTAGGACTTCCTTGACCCATTCGCTCTTTATCAGCTTCGCTTCGATTTCTTCGGGTTGAATGTTCTTGCCGGTCTGTGTAACGATGAGACTCTTCTTCCTGCCAGTAATGTATACATACCCGTCATCATCCAGGTATCCCAGATCGCCAGTGTACAACCATCCGTCCTTCAAGACCTCTTTGGTCGCGGCATCATTCTTGTAATACCCGAGCATTATGTTCGGTCCGCGCGCAATGATTTCACCGATGCCGTTTTCATCCGGTTCATGAATTTTGATCTCCACATCTGGTATCGCGATGCCGACCGATTTGACTTTCGGTTTTTCTAACGGGCTCACTGACAGAACCGGTGATGATTCAGTCAATCCATAGCCCTGAATGATAGGTATGGCCAGGAGTTGCAGGGCTTTAGCGACCTTCTCGGTGAGTGCCGCCCCACCCGCGCAGGCAATACGCAGGTTGCCCAAACCCATTTCTCTGCGGACCCTGGCGAACAGTGGTTTGCGCAAGAAGGGTACGACCGAACCAATACCACTGATCGCATTGAATAGCACCTTCGTGGCTACTGGCCCGCTCGCCACTTTACGATAGACAGCACCGACGAATTTCTCGAAAAGCAGGGGTACGGCGATTAGACAGCTCACCTTCGCTTCTTTCATCGTGGCCAGGATATCAGTCGGTTTCAGACTGGGCGGGTAATAAACCGCCGCGCCGCGAAATAGGGGAAAGAGGAACCCAGCCGTCCCTTCAAAAGTATGATGCATCGGGATGATCGAGCACAGACTGTCCGTCTCATTGATTTCGATGAAACGCTCGACCGATTTCATGTTGCACATGATGTTATAGTGGCTGAGCATTACGGCTTTGGAAGTGCCGGTGGTTCCCGAGGTGAAGATCAAGACCGCCAAGCCCTTGGGATCGATACCCTCTACCGGGTGATCTTTTTTCGGAACGACCTGCTTGATTTTAGACATGGGGATGATATGTTTGACGTTTTTGATTTCCCCTCTGAGTTCGTTGACCTTTTCGAGATATGTCTCAGAGACAATTATGCCTTTTGATTCGCTCCTGGTGAGAATATGTATTATTTCAGCATCCTGCGACATCCGGTCTACAGGTACACATATCATTCCAGAGCGGACAATAGCCAGATAGCTGATTGCCCATTCTGGAGAGTTTTCGCCCATGACCGCGAATTTGTCGTCTTTCTGAAAACCCAGATCAAGTAAGTAGTTCTTCAACTTGACGACCGCTTCCTTCAGCTGCCGGTAGGTATACGTTGTATCCCCTTTCTTGAGGGCAAGCTTGTCCGGAAAATTCTTGACCGAACGTTCAAATACATGTCCTAGAAGTTCAATATCTCCATTCATTTCTTCTGCTCCAGTTTAAATATATTTTCTTTGCCTTTCTTGATTAGAATAGGCACTAACTCCTTTGCTGAATATTGCTCTCTCAGCACAAAGAATTCAAGTAATATGGGTAGATTAACGCCACATATGACATTCAGCGTTTCCGTATTTTTAAGCAGATTGTAGCAGCTGATCGTACAGCTGCCGCCTGGTAAATCCACAAAAATCACTATGTCGTGGTCAGGGTCACGCTGTATCGCTTTATTGATCTTTTCGCTCAATACTGTTCCGGACAGGCCGGTGTTGGAGACGATGTCGATCAGAGGCTGCTCGCCGACAATCCGCTCAGCAGTCTTCAGCATAGCCTCTGCAAAATTGCCGTGTCCGATGATAATGCCTCTAACCATGGTCGTTTATTCAAAATCCTCGTCGAAATGCACACTGGGCATTTCGCGTTCGGACAAGATTCTTCTTAATTCCTTGTTGTATTCCTCGGCTGGGCGCACGCCCCGTAAGTCGAGCAGGTAATTCATGGCGATGACTTCGGCAATGACTGAGATATTCTTGCCCGGACTCAGCGGTATCACGATATGTGGAATATCAACACCGAGAATCTCCTTTGTCTTACGTTCCATTCCAATGCGTTCGAATTCGCCTTTTGTTTCATCCCAGAGCACAAGCTCGATTATCACTTCGACCCTTTTCTTTAAACGAACCGATTTAACACCAAATATTCTGTAAATATCAATGATACCAACGCCACGGATTTCAATATGGTGCTTCAACCGCGCGCTTTTTTCCGCACCAGCACCGATGATCAAATCGCCCCTCCGGATGATCGTGATAAGGTCATCGGCGACAAAGCGGTGGCCTCTTTCAATGAGGTCTAGTGCGCATTCACTCTTGCCGGTACCCGGTTTGCCGATGAACAGCAACCCCACTCCGTAGACATCGACAAGCGTGCCTTGCACACAGGCGGTGGGTGCAAGCATGAAATCCAAATATGCGGTTAGACTATGAATGAACGGCGTCGTGGAATTCGGTGTGCGTAAGATCGGTATCTTCCGGCG
>JASFEK010000224.1:0-3364 GCA_050124875.1 Caldifarciminota bacterium
TTCGTTGTAGTTGATCCCAGCGCGTAATTTCTGCTGGTAATTCACACGCGCGCGCACGTCGAAATTCGGCCGTGCATGGTAGTCTCGCAATGTGTCTAATTCGTAATTCAGATTATCACGCAACATCAGGATGTCTGCAGCATCCCATCCATATACATCCATGAGCGATCCGGCGATGGTATCCACTTGATTGACCGCGGTTTCAAGATACGAGATGCGTGTCGCGATATTCTCATCCTCTTCACCAATGTCCAACCGGTTTGTGTTTTCCAAACGCAGTCGGACGCTGCCGTAAGGTTTCTTGAGCAGAGGCTCGGGTTCGAACTGCACATATTTCCGCAGCGAGGTGTAGGCATAATGCGACAGGTCGCGCACGCGGCGCAGGTCGCGTGTAGTCTTGATCGTCCTATGACGGCGGTGCCGTAGAATCGCTGCCGCGTCGATCGGTGTCATACGGTCGATATTGAGCAATTCGTCGAACGAGGCTTCGTTCACATTCATGGGTGAGCGTATCAAGTCTTCCCACACATCAACCGCGGCTTTGGAGGGCGGTTCTTCGCTGGCTAGTTTCTTCTGTTCATAGAGTATTGAGCCCCATTGCGTGCGCTCGACCGATGGCACAGCGATCTTGATTAGTGGCTTTATCGCTTCGAAAAGCACGCCATCTATTCCCTCCACGCGACGCAGTTCGAATACCGACGTGAAGTAGCCGTGAAGTTCGCGGTATTCATAGATGCGGTGGGCAACGACCGAATCTACAGGCAGAGTGTAGATCTCTTCTAAGGGTGCACGGTTGAGGTCGAGCAGGCTTGTTAGAAAAAATAGGAGGAGCATTTACATGTTAGAACGTAAAGCTGAGGGTGGCACTATGGCTGAGCGGCAGCTCGGGAATGAGTTCGGCCGCGTAGTCAAAACGGAGGAATTTATATACGATACCTGCTCCGCCCGCGACGACCATTGGATTGGTTTTCACGCCCGTTCTCAAGTAGAGCATGTCAAACAGCTCAAACTCAGCGGCCATGTGTACTCTCAAGTAATCGTCTTTTATTGAGAAATCCAGCTCAGAAAGAATTCCCTCGAACGGCTCATAGGATAGGCCGGCTTTTATCTCAGGTGGTATTTCGGCATACTCGTCCGAGCCGAACTGCGGCCGGTTCAGGTTATGCACAAAGACGCCCATCGACCACTTCTTGTACAGCTTACCCAACAGCCCGAAATTCACGCCGAAAGCATAGCTGCGACCAGTCCTTTCGTTGTCGATGATATATACATCTGTGCCTAAGCCGAACTTGAAGGCTTCATTGAAACTCGAGCCGTAGGCAATAGTAACAGCCTGTTCTTTCTGTTCAGAGAAACCAAACTCACTGAGTTGAATGCCCAACGCGCCCCAGAGCAATGGACGCGTATAGCCCAGGGCGATATTGTGTAAACCCTCTATTCCGCTGAAGGTGCGTTCATAGGATACGGCCAGGTGATTTTGCTGAACCAGCGAAAGCCCGGCCGGGTTGAAGCGGATCGCGTCAATACCTTGACTCGCCGCGGTGAAGGCGTGAGCCAGTGCCGTTGCCTGGGCCGACTGCGCGTGTCTTTCAAAAGCACCACTCAGGAAAACGATCAGTATCAGCCCGGTCATTGCGCACCTATCACGATCAGACTGCGTTCGTGTGATGATTTACCGGCAGCGTTGATCGCCTTCAGATTCAAAAGATATATGCCGACATTGCATGGCTGCGCAAAGTCATCCCGGCCATCCCAATATATTGTATTGGGACCGCCAGCGCCTGAGTATAGGCGTCGGACAAGCCGGCCTGACATGTCATGGATATTCAACTCGAGCCGGTAATCATACGGCGAATTGATATTGATCTGGGCTTGCTCGCCAAGCGAAGGGATGAATGTTTTAGGTCCGGCTAATTCAATGAGCGGTTCAGTACTGACTGTATCATAGCCTGGGATGCGTATGTCGCTGGGGAGACGGAGTAGGAGCTGGTATCCGGTCGTATAAGGCTCTTCTGGATCATATTGTCCGACAATACCGGTAAATGTTTTTTTGTCGTTCTTGAGAATGCTCTGTGGATTGATACCGGATGCCGTTGTGAATCGTACAGCAACACCCGCATCACCATTGAGTACATCAAAGTTGAAACCATCGCCGGTCTGATACGGTGTGCTCACGATAACACCGGTCATCTCAACGAGGAAGCTTTCCATACCTTCGCTCAAGAACCAGTTGGGCAGTATCTGCCGTGGTTCAGGTACTGTGTCCATACCCAGGAACCAGGCATAGCCGTTAGCGACTTCAGTCAGGCCATTGTATTCGGTGACCGTGCCTGTGATCCTGAAGCGCGCGCCTAAGGAATCGACATAGACATCAAAGAGCGAATCGCCTTCCGGGCTGTATACATTGACACCGCCGGTGCTGTCTTGTATGTAGAAACTGGGGCTACCCGCGGTGAAGATGTAATTGGGACCGGTCACGACGCCCTCTACAGTGACGACGCTGTCCACGTACTTCGAACTGACACCATCCGGTCCGACTTCCTGCACCTCGCCGATGGCTTTGATGTCGGCCGTGAACAAGTGGGAGAAATCCGAAGTGTCGCGCGGCATCAGCTGGTAGCCATCATTAGGTGGTGTGGCATACGTATACTGGCCTTTGATGCCGGTTAGGGTGAAGGTGTCGAGTGGCGCAAGGCTGCCGGGAATATTGGTATAGGAATCGATCCATATCGTGAACTGGTTGTTTAGTGTATCAAAAGCCAGGTAATCCTGATTGCCTTCCAGTATGAAACCCGAAATATAAGAGACCTTGATCCTGACCAGAGAGCCTTCGTATTGTTCTGTGTTGAGTATGCTACCATTAACATCAATGGGGTCGGGTAATGTTCCGGTGCCGATCAATGTATAATTGAAATTCGACAGTTCATTCTTGCCCCGGTACTGCTCGACCGTACCGGTCGCCGTGATGCTGTCGCCGTAGTTCAACGGAACGGAAAAATCTCCAAACAGGCATACACCGCCGCTGTAATCTTGAACATAAGCTTCTATATCGGAGAAGATTCCGGGTGGCGCCGTGATCACTCCGGTGATGGTGACCGTTGAATCGAGCAGGTCGGGCACGAAGTTCGAATCCAGATCGCGGAATGCGTATGATATCGGCCAGATGGTTTCCGCGCCGTTATCACGGCCTGGCGTCGGAAACGCATTGTTCACCCAGTTGTAACCGCCATTAGGTAAACGGGCGATCGAGAAGTCAGGTAAGACTTCGCTGCCGGTATAGCCCTTGCTATCGAGCTCGTAAGCTGTGTTATCAATCAGTTGTATCGTGTCACCGGTGTTATCCAGGTCAGGCCAGTTTCCTTGC
>JASFEK010000225.1:0-3324 GCA_050124875.1 Caldifarciminota bacterium
TCAAAGATCTGATGGGTGGACACGATCGCCGCGGGTAGCGGGCCTCTGACTATTGTCGGAAGTGCGTCTTCGTAGTCCACTAACGTTCGTTTGCCTTCGTCTACCGCGACGTTTATATTCTCCCACCATCGTATGCTGTTGGCAAACTGGGCGGCACCGAGCACGTCCAGATCCGTGTCGCCGTCAACGTCTTTCAGGTCGATGCCCGTTGCGCCGGTGAAGACATTGGTGATCGTATGCTTAGTCCACTGAACCGGCACGTTGCCGTCGTTCTCCCACCAGGCGATTTCGTTACTGTTGATCGCAGCACCGATGACATCTGTATCATTATCATCGTCGAGGTCGGCACTGCGCACCATGTGCGGTCTGAAGAAAGACGAACCGACGACATGCTGGGTGAAAGTTTCGCTGCCATCATTCTCAAACCAGAAGACCTGGTCGACCAGGCACACAGTACAGAGGACATCGATATCACCGTCACCGTCGATATCATCAGCATACACGCTGCTGGGCCGGGCCAGCGTGTGAAGAATGACATGTTCGGTAAAAGTCTCGCTGCCGTCGTTCTCAAACCATGAAAGGTCGCCGGCCTGCGACGCAGTGGCAAGAACGTCAATATCATTGTCTTGATCCAGATCGGTGGCATAAACACAATTCACGTTGTCCCAGTTGTCCTTGATGATGTGTGGGGTGAAGCTGAGATTTCCTTCATTCTCTATCCAGCCGATCATGGGGCTTGCGGCTTCACAGCATACCGCAAGAACATCGACATCGCCATCCGAATCGACATCTTCGACATCGAGGCGGTTGGCAAAACCCCAGCCGGCGATGATGTGGCGCGTGAATGACTGCGTACCGTTATTTTCCCATAACTCAACACCGAAGGTTTGAGACGCGCAGAGCACGTCGATATCAGTGTCATCGTCGATGTCGACCGCATGCACGCCCATTGCGTAGTAGCTCGTAGTAGATATGTCATGCCGGGTGAAGTTGATATTGTCAATGTTCTCCCACCAGGAAAGGCAATGTGCGAGTCGGCCAGAAGTCACGGCGTCAATGTCGGTATCATCGTCGATGTCAATGCCGAATACATACCAGGGGTTATTGTAATTCGCGCTGATGATGTGTTCGGTGAATGAGACCTGTGCGAATCCCCCGGTCATGAATGCGCATGTCATACATAATACACAGCTTATGATTCTCATTCTTGCTCCTCTTGGCTTGCAGAAATCATCTTACTTTGACTACCTTGCTTACAATCGCACCATCGATCGCCAGAAAGTAGATTCCCTGCCTTAGTGCCTGTGGTTGGACGATCCTGCCCGTGATATCGTATATCCGGTATTCCCGTGCATTAGGCAGATTGATGGAACCGCTGATGATTGTCGTTGGTCGAGTTCCTCCTCTTACTGGACTAGTTTGGTGTTCTCGAATACCGATGTTACCGATGAATACAGTATCGCGTTTCGTACTATCGATATGGGAGACAATGAAAAGCGTGTCGTCCTGATTAGCGCCGATGTGATTGAGCGCATCATCGCTCGCCGTACTCACGTGCGCCCGTCCCTGGTAGATACCGGTTGCGGTGTCGGTTTCAATCAGGGCTACGGCGATCCCAAATGGGTCGAGTGTTGTTTTCAGAATGACAAGGGCAGGTTCGATAAAACCACTGTGCCAATCCGTGCCGGTGAGCTGCACGTAGAGGGTGTCACCGATTTGAAGGTTACTGGCCAAGGGCGTTGCATACGTGCTGTCGGTCATGGCCATTATCGATGTAATAGCGCTGGGTTCATTAGGTGTAGTACTGACAGGGATGGTATGAAAGGGCTCGAAATTGGCTGGACCATAAATGAGTGAACCGATGGAGGGCACATCAGTCTCCCACCAGAAGTTGTTCGTTATGTTGATTGTCGTGTTTGTGTTGTTGATAACCTCATAGTCGTCCGGTTGGTAACTGTTGCAGTAGATATTGTTTTCATTTGCAAGCATTACGCCAGAGTCATAGTTGAGATACAAGGCATCGACATTATCGACGATGATGTTGGCTATGACCGTGGGTGCTGAACCACCCAATGACCGCACGCCGCCGCCAAAGTTGCCAACGTTGCACGCTATCGTATTGTGTTGTATGTTCGGTGCGCTACTGTAACAACAAGCAATGCCGGCACCGTCCGTACCTGAAGAATTGCCGACAATAACATTACGGGTTACGTCAGGGCTGGAATTCGTGTAGCAATCTAATCCTCCACCACTCCATTCCGAATGATTGCCTTTGATCATGTTGTATTGAATCACCGGTGAAGAGTTATCATTGAAGATACCGCCACCCCACCTTGAAGTGTTGTAGGCAACGGTATTACGCTCGATGAGTGCATAACAGAAGTAGCAGTATATGCCGCCCCCAAAACACAGCAGTGACGCGTTTTCAATGATCAGATTATGCGTAATGGTTGGTTCGGAATTAGAACAGTAAATGCCTCCGCCACCGCCCGTGATGCTGGTGGCGGTATTGTGCCGGATAATATTATCACGTATTGTTAGATACGATTGGTAACAATAGATACCCCCTCCATCCGGTGCGTAACCGCCCGTGATGGTGAAGCCGTTGATTTCTGTAGATTGATCGCAGTTGATGCAAGAAATGACGCTGCCCGTGGTGTTGGCGTCGATTGTTGTCAATGGGGCACCGGATTCGCTGGTGAGTGTTATCCCGCTGGTCATATTGATCGGGAAACTTTCTCCAGATGCTGTGTCATAATTGCCCGGTGCGACGAGCACCGTATCACCGTACGCGGCTGAATCTTCAACCGCCTGCTTTATAGTTGGCACCTCGGTCGGTACCTGCCAGGTTCTGGCAAACATGCTGCTCGTGATTAGCATGCAAACAAAAGATACAATAATACAGCACGGGATTTTGCCACTTGTCATTGTGACCCCCGGTTTGATATTCTGACCACATATTCTAACGATACAATCAGAATCGAATTACTCATTATATCACCTAGAAATAGATCAAATACTTGGCCTTGATGGCGGCTATCGTGTACTGGGGTTCCAGCCTTTCATATTCGTGTTCGCGGAAATCGTTGAGGGCAATGTACAACCAGCTCTTGGGCAGGAAATTCCAGGAAAATAGAAATCCAAAGCGGTTGTTGACGAATTCGGTTTCGCCGATTTCAGTGCCTGGTGTTTCGAGAAGAATGTCGTTGAAAATGGCTAGGCTCTTGTCCGCACTGAAGCGGATATCGATGCGCGGTCGTATCCGCGGTGTCATGGCGACAACCGTGTTGGTGGTGTCCCATTCGACCCAGAGATTCCCGGAAA
>JASFEK010000226.1:0-3322 GCA_050124875.1 Caldifarciminota bacterium
ACGGCAAGTATTTTGTTAAGGGCGATTTTAATTCGCGCGCCTGTCTTTACCGTTGGAACGGCTCAAATTATGACCTCGTCTGGCAATGTTTCACAGGTCACCCATGGGTGACCGCGGTCGGAATATCCGATGATGGATCAACGATCATGGCCGGTACCTTCCAGTACAGTCCCAACAACACCGGCAAGGTCCTGCTCTTCGATTCTTCGTCGTCCACACCCCTTTGGGAATATTCTCAATACGGTGATTATGTAGCATCCTGCGCACTGAGCGAGGATGGGGCACGGGTCGTAGCCGGATCATGGGGACAGCTTAACGCCACATTCGGCGACGTGCTCACGGTATTCGACCGCAGCTCATCAACACCCCTGTTCCAGTTACTCGATGACATAGATGAACCCGGTTCGATCTTCTCGGTCGACATAGCCAAGGATGGTTCGTTCATAACGGCCGGGGGCAAAGCGGTACACGCAAGGGAATTTGGCAATGGCGGCGAAGTCTACGCAATACGCATGATGGATTCTCTGGGTAATGATGTCGGCGTGGAGACGATCAATGCCCCGGCGGCATTCTTGCAGGTCGGTCAGACCATAACCCCACAGGCAGTGGTAAGGAATTACGGCACACAAACTGCGACCTTCAACACCATATGTTCGATCGAAGATTCATCGGCACAAGTGTTGTATACGGATACATTCACCGTGCTCAATCTGGGGCCGGGAAGCAGCCAGACACTTTTCTTCTCAGGAAACTGGACCGTACCTGCCTATGGGGTGTTCAGAACCATGGCATTCACGACCCTTACCGGCGATGAATTCAACCTGAATGATACACTCTACAGCGGGAGCATATGCTACCATGACGGAGCAGTAACCAGTATTCTCTATCCGTTCAACGAACTGACCCTGAATTACACTAATGCACCGCGCGTGAGCATCTCAAACCAAGGCAGTTATACGGAAAATATCCCGGTCAACTGTGAGATATACGACGGGCTCGGCAGCCTGGTGTATACCGGCACCAGCCAGTATTACCTGAGCCCTCTACAAACGCAAACCGTGACGCTGACCCCGGCTTGGAGTCCTGTGGATACCGGTACGTACGATGCGTACTTCTTCACGCAGCTGGCCGATGACTATTACCCGTCCAATGATACCATGCACCGGGCAGTCTATTCATCGACTGAAATACTGTACGATGATTCCTTCCTCGACATATATGGCTCGGTCTCTTCCACGTTTGCGGACAACAAGTTCGCCGAAAAAATGTTGCCCTGCTTGACGGCCCCATATTACGTGACGCGGGTAAGATTCTACGTAAGCAGTGCCGACCCCATAATAGTATCGCTGAACAAGGATTCACTCGGTTTGCCCGGACTCAACCCTAGCTACCACGTGGCGCCACCAGAAACAGTTACCGCAATCGGTGCCGGATGGGTGGCAAAGGAATACAGCCCGCCTATACTCATGACAAATACCGACCCGTTCTGGGCAGTAATCCACTGGATATCGACTTCACCAAGCGCACCCTATATCGGTATGGATAACACGCAACCACTCGATAATCTTTCCTACTGGTACTGGACCGACCCACAAAATCCAGGCTGGCATGCGTGGACGCCATACGACTTCATGATCCGGACCATGACCGCGGCCGAGGTTGGTGTGAGTGAATTCAAGAATGGCGCGGCAAACCGATTCCTGTTCTGTGCACCGCAGCCGAACCCGTTCACGACGAACCTGAAGCTACGGTTCTCAATGCCGCATTCTGGCAAGGTTGCGATCAAGGCTTATGACATCACGGGTCGCATCGTCGCGACGGTGATCGACGAGACCCTTGACGCCGGAGCGCACGAGATAATCTGGCAAGGGATCGACGATAACCAATGTAAGGTCAGTTCGGGGATATATTTCTTGCGCGTGAATTACGAGAATGAGAACATAACACGGAAAGTAATCGTTGTTGCTGACTGAGGTTATCTTAATTCCACGATGAGCCTTGTCGCCGCATCGTCGAGCGCTTGTCGCGGCGTCCTCTCCAGACGCATCGCTTCTTCCATCGCTTCGTTAAGGTAAATTCGCCCGCTAAACCACTCCTTCACCTTGGGCTCGGTCTGTGCGAACTCGAGCTGGGCAACGATCGGTTCGTATTGAGGGTTTCTGGCAAGAAATTCCTTGAAGAGATCGGTCTCGGTAGCCCGGCGCCGGGTTGGTAAGTAGTAGCTCGCCTCGGTCCAGCGGAACTGATTCTCAGCATCTAAAAACCATTTAATAAATTCCCAAGCCAGCTTGCGCTGTGCCGCGCTCGACTTCTTGAACATACCAATATTCGTGCCGGCGATCACCACGGCCGGCTGGGGGCCCCGGGGAAAAGCCGCCACGCCCATCTCGAAAGCACTCTTACCCTTCATGAACGCCCAGGAAACGACCGACGCCGGGATCATCGCAACATTGCCGGACAAGAACTCATCCTGACGCTGGAACCCCGGACTCAAATAGAACAGGCTATCCCGCACCAGGTCAACGAGATACTCGATCACCTTGATGCCCTCGGGTGAATTGAAGCGCGGTTCGTGTTCGGTCTCATCGTACAGAAGGCCGCCGTGCTGGTAGAGCATCGTGGAGAAGTACCAAACATCTATGGGCCAAGAGGTCGGCCATACACCTGATGCGCGGAAGCGCTCACATACCTGCCTGAATTCTACCCAGTCCTGCGGAAAACTCTCAACACCATGTTGCCTGAGTAGATCTACATTGTAGTAGAAGACCGGGACACTCTTGTTGAACGGCAGCGTAACTAGAATCGAGTCGTACGTGTTATCCTCAATGAAGACTGGATAGAAATCCTCCAACTCGAATTCCGGCTCTCCACGGATAAATTCTGCCAAGGGCAATAGATCACCGGCTTCCCAGAACTGATCGGTCCATGATTCGTACATCTGAGCTAATACCGGTGGTGAGTTCGATGATATCGCACCCATGAGTTTTTGCGCCAATACGTCATACGAACCCATGTGCACCGAGTGCACACGTCCTTCAGGGTGCAGGCGGTTGAAGTCACTGATCATCTCGTCGAGCCGCCGGCCGAGCGGGCCACCCATAACATGCCAGAAGTCAACGACTACGCCATCTTCCTTCTTGCAGTCTAAGGCTACAAGCATGAGGACAGCAAAAACGAGCAGTATCCTTCGCATGGTCTTTTGAGTAATGGCTTTTACCCGAAGCCGATTACCAGTCAGGGCTCAGGGTCAGGTAGAATTTCCAGTCGGATTTTATTCCCTGCTGGTACGCGGCTTCACTCTCAAACCAGCCGCGCAGATTAT
>JASFEK010000227.1:0-3292 GCA_050124875.1 Caldifarciminota bacterium
CTGTGCCTGTTCCCGAATTGGGGTCCCTCGTTCACACTCGGGATGGGCGGTATGTGACTCGAACACATGACCTTCGGTATGTGAGACCGACGCTCTAACCAACTGAGCTAACCGCCCGTACCAAATAGTCGAAGGCTATTGGGTTGGGATGCTTGAATCCAGCATCTCACCCCCAACCTTCTAACCTGTTTTAATTACCCTCCGTCCTTCAATCTTGTACTTGCCCGACAGCACGGTGTTGATGGCTTCTGTGTAGATGCGGTGTTCTTCCTTAAGGATCCGTGCGGCAAGTATGTCAGGCGTATCATCATCGAGCACGGGTACTGCTGCCTGAGTGACTATTGCACCAGCGTCAACATCTTCAGTAACAAAGTGAACCGTACATCCGGAATACTTAACGCCGTAGTCGATCGCCTTCTTCTGCACATCGAGTCCGGGAAAAGATGGCAGCAAAGCCGGATGAATGTTAAGAATCCTCCCCTTGAACGCTTCCAGTAATGGTTTCTTTATGATCCTCATGAAACCAGCAAGACATACCAGGTCGACATTGTGTTCCTGTAGCGTCTTCACGTATTTCTCTTCGAATTCCGGGAGTAGCCAGGTCTTCTTCGGCCCCGGATCCTGCCAGATCGCCTTGAAGTCATGATCGCGCGCGATTTGTAGCGCACGCGCATCCTTATTGTCGCTGATCACGCAAGCAAGGTGTGCGTGAAGCGTTCCGTTTTCAATGTTCTTAATGATCGCCTCTAAGTTTGAACCTCTTCCCGAAGCTAAGACTGCGATATTTTTCATGGTTTATTTTATCCGTTAGCGTCCCAAAGTCAAGATGATACTCAGTATTGAGCATGATTAGCATTGACTTCTGACAATCCAGCAGTAAAATACAATGTGAATCTGAGGAAGATTGGTGTTGTAATTCCTGCCTATAACGCGGAAAAGACCATTGCCGGCGTGGTGAAGGATCTCATAAAATATGGGTTTGAGAAAGACAATATTATTGTTGTCAATGACGGCTCTTATGATTGCACCTTAGATATGATCAGAGGTCAAGGCGTGACCCTGCTGCAACATGAAAAGAACCTGGGCAAAGGCGCCGCGTTAAAGGATGGCTTTGCCGCCGCTGCAGTGATGAATCTGAAGAAGGTTTTCGTGATTGATGCCGATGCTCAGCACCGGGTCTCGGACGCGGGTGAGTTCTTGAAGCTAAACGGTAGTTATGATATGGTCATCGGCCAACGTACTGATATTCTATCGAGCATGCCGTTGCACAGACAACTATCAAACCGGACCGTTAATCTAGTTGTGTCACTACTTTCTGGTGTTCGGACCACAGATGTACAGTGTGGGTTCAGGTTCCTTGATCTGAAGATCTTTGACCGCATGCATTTGAGGACTAACAATTATCAAACAGAATCAGAAATGGTGATAAGGGCGGCACGGAGCAAATACAGAATTGGGTTTGTGCCGATAGCTACCATTTACGGTAACGAAAAGAGTCACATAAGGGGATTTATTGATACAATGCGGTTTGTGAACATGGCAGTGAGGTTTCTATGGCGTTGATACTGTTGACCAATGACGATGGCTACGATGCAACCGGGCTGCAGTCATTGTATAAGGAACTAAGGAAGCAATATGATGTCTTCGTGGTGGCACCTAATGCTCAACAAAGCGGTGCAAGCCATTCTCTCACATTGCGGAAGCCGATAAGGGTGGAGAAACTCCATGATAAGTTCTATATTGTCGGTGGCACGCCGACTGATTGCGTACTTCTTGCCTATCATGATCTCATCAAGACAGACATTGACCTAGTTGTGTCCGGCATCAACCATGGGCCGAATATGGGGAGCGATGTTTTCTATTCGGGTACTGTTGCTGCTGCGCTACAGGGTGCAAGCATGGGCATAAAATCGCTTGCAGTATCGGTTACGGGCGATGCATCATGTGATTTCAAGAATGCCGTAAAATATGCACAAGATCTGATTGGCAGGATCTTATCATCGAAGAGGAATGATCTGATCCTCAACGTGAATATCCCTGAGGGTAAGATCAAGGGGGAGAAAGTCACTCGAATGGGCAAGCGTATATACAAGGATAAGGTTATCCGCGATAGCGAAAAGAAGAACGTCATCTATTCGGTTATTGATGGCGTTTTGTCGTATAGGGCAGATGCGGACACGGATTTCCGTGCGATCGACAAGCATTACGTGTCGGTAACGCCCTTGAAGCTGGACCTCACTGATTATGAGGTAATGAAAAGCTTGGAAGATTACATCAAAGGCGACATTGAGTGATTAGGCAGGTTCAATAGTTCACTTCACGCGAATAGCCTTGACTTACCACACTTTTTCAGCTATTCTAATAGGGCAATGATTGAAGTAAAAGAATGGCGTCACGAACGAGAACGGATGATAAATGAGCAGATTATTGCCCGCGGCGTGGAGGATAAACGTGTACTCGGTGCCATGGTGCGCGTGCCAAGGCATCTCTTTGTCGATAAGGTGTACGAGCATCAAGCGTATAACGATTACCCCCTGTCGCTTGGCCATGGTCAGACAATATCGCAGCCGTATATGGTTGCGGTTATGACCGAACTTCTGGAATTGAAGCCTGATGACACGGTGCTTGAGATTGGAACTGGTTCCGGGTATCAGGCAGCGATTCTCGGCCTGCTCTGCAAGATGGTCTATACTGTTGAGCGGGTATCAGCCTTAAAAGATCGAGCGCGGGAACGGCTAGAAAAACTTGGGTTTACGAATATTGCTTATCTTATTGGCGATGGTAGCCTTGGCTGGCCGCAGTTTGCCCCTTACGATGGAATAATTGTGACTGCGGGTGCGCCAGAAGTACCTAAGGCCTTGATTGAGCAACTAGCTGAAAAAGGCAGGCTGGTTATTCCCGTAGGAAGTGAATATTTTCAGACTTTGAATGTCGTGCGTAAACAAAAAGGACGGGTTTTCAGGAAAGAGTTGTTCGAATGTACTTTTGTGCCTCTCTTGGGCAGGCAGGGTTGGCAGGAATAGCGGGGCGTGGCGCAGTGGTTTAGCGCGCATGGTTCGGGACCATGAGGTCGTGGGTTCAAATCCCACCGCCCCGATCTTAAGACATGGAGATAGGAAGACCCAGAGACAAAGAGAATAAGAGGCAGAGAATAATCGCCGTAATAGGTGGGGCTGAGGCGAGCGAGAAGTATCTGACGCTCGCCGAGGAGGTTGGCAGGCTGATCGCTGAGAAGAACGCAATACTCGTTACCGGCGGAATGGGCGGCGTCATGACCGCCGCATCCAAGGGT
>JASFEK010000228.1:0-3278 GCA_050124875.1 Caldifarciminota bacterium
TGATCAACCGTCCATCACATATCCAGAAGAATTCGTCGGAGGAGGTTTTATGAGCCACTGGACCGAAAAGTTCTTTGTCAAGAAGCCTGAACTATGGAAACATTTCATGGACCGTGGGTGGAAGCGTTCAGGGATAACCATCCGAGCTATCTTGAAGGTCCTGAAGAAACACGGGGTCACCAAGGGTAGGTTCCTCGAGCTAGGTTGTGGTAACGGTCGCATATGCATTCCGATTGCTGCACGCGGATTCCAGGTGACGGGTGTGGACATTGGCGCATCATACATCAAGGATGCAGAGAAGCGTGCACGCAGGAGAAGGGTTAAGGCACGTTTTGTCTGCGGTGACACGAGAAGGCTCGGGCAACTCGTGCGTGGGAAGTATGATGTTGTCCTGAGTGTGTGGACATCGATCGGCTATTACGGTAAGAGTGTCGACGAGAGGTTGTTCAAGACGGTTGCACGGCTATTGAAAAGGAATGGATTATTCCTCATCTTCAACACGATGTCGCAGGAATATTTATTGAATAACTACTGTAATAGTATGTTCAATGAAACCGATAAATACCTGGTCCTGCACAAGGACAATAAATTCGACCGATATTACTCCGTCAATGCAGAGAAGTGGGTTTTTTACGAAAAACAAGGCAGGGATCTCAGGTATGTTGACGAACTGGAGCTCAGAATAAGGACATATTCGCTCGCAGAAATTGTAGAAATGGCCGAGGCCGCTGGTTTGGGATTTGTCGAGGCATACGACAATTTGCGCCTTCTCACTCCAGCACGATCCGACAGCGTGATCAACATGGTCTTGCGCAAAAACCAAGTATCATCAAGGAGAAGAAAAGGTGAATAGCAGGAAGATGCCTTCTCATCATGGCTTCAAGGAAAACGTATCCGGCAATTACCCCAACCATACAATCAAGTTGCTCGTCGAACGCGCGAGTTGCCGGAATTTCAAGGATAAGAAGATACCCGAAGACGTAATGAATTATATCCTCAATGCGGGCGTGCATGCACCTACCGGCGGCAATTTACAGCCTTATTCGATCATCATGATAAAGTCCAGTGAGACCAGAAAAAAACTTGCGGAGATGTGTGGTCAAGATTTCATTGCCCGGGCTCCGGTCAACCTGGTTTTCTGTATTGACTGGCATCGGTTAGAGCGATGGGCTGCGTTGGAGCTTGCCCCATTTACCGCACGAAACAGCTTCCGTCATTTCTGGATCTCTTTTCAGGATACGATCATCAGCGCCCAGAACATCTGCACCGCCGCGGATGCAATGGGGCTCGGTTCAGTGTATATCGGGACGATAATGGATCTGATGTCTGAGATCCGTGATATCTGTGCGCTGCCACAAGGTGTACTGCCCGTGGTTTTGCTGTGCCTGGGTTACCCAAAACCAGCTCTTATGGTGCGCAGGAAACTAGGGCGTGAGGTTGTTGTGCATAATGAGCAGTATCAGGAACTTGATGATACTGATTTAATGGCAGCATTCAATGAGAAGTACCACCATGCCAAGATCGAGAGAACCGATGAGCGGCTGGAGAGAATGCGCAAGGTTTGTGAGAAGGTATGCGGCGAAGTTTTTGCGCAGAGATGCGTTGACGATATCGAGAAAAAGGGATACATTAGTGTTGCTCAGCGTTACTTTGGACTGCACTACTCGGCCGACATCATGCCCGAGGATAACGATGTTTTTCTTAATGTAATAAAGGAGTTTGGGTTTGGTTGGTTTGAGAAATACAAGCCAACCAAGTAAGTGAATGAATAATCAATAGGGGGAAAAATGAAGGAACAACATAAGGACGAGCAGGAGAAATACGAAAGGGCCAGAAAGCGCGTGGATGAATTAAAATCATTCTACTCGCACCTTTTTGTGTATCTAGCAGTGAATACTGGTTTGTTTCTGCTCAATATCTTGACCTCGCCGAGACATCTATGGTTCTACTGGCCACTCATTGGCTGGGGTATCGGACTGACTATTCATGGTTTGAGTGTTTTTGGTACCCAGAGGTTTTTGGGTAAGGATTGGGAAGAGCGGAAAATAAAGGAGCTTGTGGATCAGGATAAGGAATGACCGCACCTGGCAGTTGGCTTTAGGTATGTGATAGCACATTAACGATTGGTCGGTAAGACCGTCACGACAACCCACATGAAAAAAAACGGGCATCGGGATATCGGGGATTTCGTGCTTATGGTTTTGCTCAAGGATGAACCATTGACGTACGAGGATCTGGAGCGTCGATTCCTGATTCTTGCTTCACATTTCGAACTGACCGCAAAATTGATGATCGGATCTATTTTCCGGATAAGAAGTGAGTCTGTTGCTGAACGGGGCACGCAGACTAAGGAGGGTATGGCCGGCTGGGATAGACAGTTTGAGAAGCACCACGACGTGAGAGCCGAGTGCGAGAAGCTCGTAGAGCAGGGTGTGGTCAGACTCGATGAGAATGGGTTGTACACACTCACCACAGAAGGAAAGGCGAAGGCGGAAAACGTGACCGAGGAAATGGAACGCACCGCAGGTACATTTCGGCGCAATTTCCTCAATCCGGCTGCCACGGCCAGAAACACGTTCATCATCGACTTCTTCTTGGCGACGATGAAACTGCTCGTGGGGTTCATAAGCGGTAGTGTCGGCCTCATTGGAGACGGAGCAGATGCGGGTATTGATACCATGTCCGCCATCATTGTTTGGCTAGGCGTCAAATACAAGCGGGAGGTGGTGGGTACGGTCATCATACTGGCCATGATGTATATAAGCGGAGTCAGCGTGGCTTACGAATCAGTCTTGAGCATTGTGCAGTCGCTATCCGGCCAGGCCAGGTTGGTCTCTTTGCCCCTGCTCGTGATCATCGTCGAAGTCTTTGCACTCTTGTTTGCGGTCATTTTAACGTATTATCAGCGTGCGGTTGGCAGGCGGTACGGCAGTTTTGCGCTCATCTCGCAATCGATCGATTCGAAGAACCACATATACGTTGCGCTGGCCGTTATCAGCGGTGCGGTATGTTCTCTATTCGGGATACATTTCGTCGACGCCCTGATCGGCGCTGGTGTAGCCTTTAAGATCATCAAAGATGCAATTGGATTGACCAGCGAGGTGGTTTCCTCGATTCATGGCCAGGAAGCAGATCTCTCCAAATACAAGATGCCTTTTGAGGAGCGGTGGCATTTGACCAAGCGCGAGACAGGGAAGATGTGGATACTGTACGCGCTCAAGCAAAACAGGCTTCAGAAGGATCAGATAATCGATTTCCTGAATAGAACATTGAAACCT
>JASFEK010000229.1:0-3271 GCA_050124875.1 Caldifarciminota bacterium
ATATGCGGTGTTTGCATAAGGGCGTGTGATGGGCGACGTTAAGAAACCGCAACCAGTGATGCCCGTCATTGGATTGATATTCGTGCCCGATCTGCCTGTAGATATTTTCCGAGATCTACGCGAGGATGTCGGTAATGCCGTTCTCAAATCAGATACGCTGAAGTTCAATCATACTACATACTACAATGATGAAATGGGAAGCGATTTGGTGCGACAGTGGTGCGCATTCGACAAGCTGGTTTCACCTGACATCTTGGCAAGACTCAAGATCATGACCAACGCAATCGAGATGAAGTATCGCAATGAAAAGGGCGGCCGGCGTGTCAATATCGACCCAGGGTTGCTTTCACTAAGTAGTCTGATCCTCGCCTCCACGAAGAATTACGCCCACCGGATATATCTCGGCCAGGGTGTCTATGCCGAAATTACGCTGATATACAAAAACCATAAATTCAATGCATTAGATTGGACCTATCCTGATTACCAGGAAGATTCGGCGCTTGAATTTTTTCAGCGGGCGCGTGCTATCCTGCAGGAGCAATTGACCGCGTCCGACAGTGCAACAAGGGAGTGAATATGTTTGAGTTATCGGTCGAGGGTTACTTCTCTGCCGCGCATCAGGTGAAGGGTTATGCCGGTGATTGTGCCGATGTTCACGGTCATACATATAAGGTGCAGGTAAGGGTTGGGGTCGGGAAGCTGGATAAGATCGGGATGGCGGTTGATTTTCGCAGCATCAAGAGCCATTTAGACGGGCTCCTGAACAGATTGGATCATAAGAACCTGAATGCGATCCCATTTTTCGATAAGCATAATGCCACTGCCGAGTACGTCGCCAAATATTTCTATGATGAGATGAAGGAGAAGATGAAAGGTGTCGTATCCGTTACTGTTTGGGAAGGCCCTAACTACTCAGTAACCTATTCCGCGGATGAAGCCTAAGAGCATTATTCTGCTCTCCGGCGGTTTGGATTCCACGGTCAGCGCAACAATCGCTAAGCGGCGTACCCAACCCCTCTTCGCCTTGACTCTTGACTATGGTCAGCGCGCAGCGAAGATGGAGATCGCGGCCTCAAAGAAGATATGCCGATTCCTCCAGATAGAGCATAAGACGATCAGACTTCCTTTCTTCAAAGAGTTTAAGGGATTGATGCTCGTCGGCAGGGCAAGAAAGGGTTTGAAGAAATCCAGGAACGTCCGGGATTTGTGGATACCCAACCGTAATGCCCTGTTCATCAATATTGCTGCATGCTTTGCAGAGTATTACAGCGCAAGAATCGTCGTTACGGGGTTCAATCGTGAGGAAGCACAGGAGTTCCCGGATAATTCAGTGCATTTTTTACGTGCAATCAACCGGTCACTTAGACTCAGCACCCTTGGCAGGGTCGAGGTGAGAAGCTATGTGCTGAAGTATACGAAAAAAGAGATCTATCGATTAGGAGTGAAATCAAAAGCACCGCTCGAGTTGGTCTACTCGTGCTACCTGGGCGGCAAGAGCATGTGCGGCAAATGCGCTTCCTGCAGAAGGCTCATCAAAGCCAGTAAACAATGAACTCCTCTCCTAACACACTTAGCCTCATACGCAAGAAGCGCGACGGCCAAAGTCTGAGCAAGGCAGAGATCGAATCCTTGGTCTCGGAATATACTAAGGGTAATGTCCCCGACTATCAGATGTCGGCGTTCCTGATGGCTGTATATTTCCAGGGCATGGACCCGGATGAGACCACCTCCTTGATGCAATCAATGATGCATTCCGGCAAGGTCCTTGATCTGTCTGGCATCCGCGCGGTGAAGGTCGACAAGCATTCCACAGGCGGTGTCGGCGATAAAGTTTCCTTGATTCTGGCGCCGTTGGTGGCATCCTGTGGATTATGTGTACCGATGATCTCTGGGCGCGGTCTTGGTCATACCGGCGGCACCCTGGATAAACTGGAATCGATACCCGGGTTCCGGACCGACTTGAGTGCTAAGAAGACGAGGAAACAACTGGAGAAAATCGGCGTTGCCATGGTCGGACAGACTAGCGAGATTGCACCGGCTGACAGGAAGATGTACGCGTTGCGGGATGTAACCGCGACCGTCGATTCAATACCGCTTATTGCGGCCAGTATTATGTCGAAGAAGCTCGCCGAAGACCTCGATGGGCTTGTGCTCGACGTGAAATTCGGCAGTGGCGCGTTCATGCGGGAATATGCTGAGGCGAAACAGCTCGCGCGAACCATGGTACAGATTGGCAAGCACTCGAAGGTAAAGACCACGGCCGTTTTGACCAGCATGAATAATCCCCTGGGTACTGCCGTCGGGAATTCACTCGAAGTCATCGAGGCGATCGAAGCATTGAAGGGGAATGGTTCGAAAGACCTCATGGATGTAACTTACGCGCTAGGCATTCAGATGCTGAAGATGGCCAGGATGCGCGGGGGCATTAGAATGCTCAAGCAAAAGATTGCAAACGGACAAGCGCTTGATAAATTCAAGGAGGTCATAGAATGCCAGGGTGGCGATCCAGGGGTTATTGAGGACTACGGATTACTACCCGTGGCAAAGAAGTCGGTAAAAGTGATCGCGCCGAATACAGGATACATACACGCTCTCAATACTCATGGGATCGGCCTGTCCCTTGTTTCCCTGGGTGGCGGGAGAATGAAGAAAGAGGATAGGATCGACCCGAGCTGCGGGTTCATGATATGCAAAAAGATCGGCGACCGTGTCAGTAAGGGAGGCCTGTTGGCCGAGATATTCTGTAATAGTGTACGCCGGGCAGAATCCGCGTGCACGGATTTTGAGAAATACTATTCAATAAAACGTAGCGTATCTAGGCACCCAGCCTTGATTCGTGAAACAATAAGCTGATATTTATTGACCCTAATCCCAGCGAGCTATACCCAGTATTGCTGACGGACCGGTCTTTACGACGAACGCTTCAGCGCGTTTTTCTGCAGAACGTTTTATTGCCATGCATTTCTCGGACAGGGCAGTAGGTATTGTCACCTTCCCTCGTTCGCCGTAGCGCGCCTGAAAGGAGAAGACGCCGTCTGCATTGCATCTCAGTATCTGCGCGTCGTCCCCGACAGTCCCTGCCAGGTAGAAGTAACTCTGGTGTGGTTTCTTACCTATGCGCAAGTATCTGGGTTCGATCATGAGCGCGTGCCCATCGCTCCCTTGTTCTTTAATACTGGCCCAGACCAGATTGCCGGTCTTATCATACTTGACGATCGCGATATTGGCAATATCTTGATCGTTCTCACTGCTACCCATCACATAAACATTA
>JASFEK010000230.1:0-3258 GCA_050124875.1 Caldifarciminota bacterium
TAGAAGTTGCGCGGTAGATACTATCTTCAGTTGCTACAAAAACGACCTGACCGTTGAGGACGACGCTCGTGTCATTACGGAATTGTGCGTAGACTGTCCCGGTTCCTTGAGCTGGAAACCAATCACCCCACATCGTTATGGTCACCGGTGCGGGTTGGTTCATGCGATTGGTCACATAGGCCTGCCAGCCTGAATAGCCGGTACCACCTTTTTGACCATCGAACCACATGTAGGGCGTGTAATATCCCCAGTTGCCGCCGTAATTGACTGGTGCAGGGTAGAAATACATGCGCTGGAGCGCCTCATAGCAGTACATCCCATAGCTATTATTGACGACATGCATTTCGATAAGGGCAACTCTTCCGGGGTTATTTACTGCAATTTGTGCCAACGTCCCGCTGGCAGTAGTGCAGCTACCTCAACCCTCCTGGTATAATTCCTCGCAGACAACTACGCGTTCGGCTGCAAAAGCAGCCATGATAAGCCCTAAGGCTAACATAAGGCAACGAGCCGTAATATTTGTGTGGCTCATAACACCTCCTTTTCGTAGCTAAATTATACTTGGATTTAAATGAATGTCAAGGGAAACAGAGCATCCAAATTCGAATTTCGGAATGCGAATTGCGGAATTCATTGTCCATTCGATCACAATTTTTTCGTGCTCGTCGAAGGCATATAGGGTAAGGTTTTGCCGTACTGAGATGCCTGTGCCACTGGTCCCTTGACATTCTGTGCATTTTTATTATCATTATACAAGACGTTATCGGAATTCTGTCGCGTCCTATTTTTTTTTCTTAAGGCAAGCTAGTATACACTTAATGCTGATTAAAAGAAAAGTAAATGAAGGGAGGTGATAGGCCGAAAAATATCTACCGCATTTGTTAAACCACAAAGAATGTATATGATGAGGAGGAAAGATGAAAAGAGCAGTAATGTTAGTAATGGTACTAGTGGTGCCATTGCTGTATACAGAGGATGCGGACATCGCACCCAGTGTTCTTGAACAAAGAACCGACACCGAGAGCTCTATGCTCGATATGAATTACCGACCTGAAATGAACTACGATCGTGGTCGCGCCCTTGGCGACATCTTAGACACAATCGATGTTCTAGCCTTTGGCTGCGATGGCCCGAGTGGCTTAACCTGGGACGGTCAATACTTGTATGTGATGGGTCTGATCAGTGATTCGATCTACAAGATTGACCCAACGGGCCCGAGTCTGGTTGCTGCATGGCCTTCACCACCGACATCAGCGTTTGGTATTGGTAAGGAACAGAATCTCTGGGCAACATGTATCACGACCGATAGCATTTATGAATACACGACGGCCGGTGTCCCGACCGGCAACATGTTCTTCGGGCCAGTAGGTGCTCACATATGGGTAGCTGGCGGCACCGAGTGGTGGCCCGATGGTGAGATGTGGTTTCCCAACGTAGGAACTTCAGCCGGTAACAAGGTGTACAAATACGGTGTTCCTTCAGGTACGGTGCTTGATTCAATGACAGATCCAGCATACACCTATACTTCTCAGCGCGGCATGTCCTATGACCCCCACAATGACAAGTTCTGGATTGGCGGTTGGAACAGCGATTCGATATGGGAACTCAACTCTGACGGAACCCCGAGTGGCAGGAGCTTCTACATGGATGGCGTTGCTGGTATTGCCTATGACTGGCAGACGACGATGCATCCAACGCCTGTGCTCTGGGTCTGTCTGCAGACGCCTGATCTTATTGTCATGGTGGATGCCGATAATCCTAATCCGGGCCCTGGTGGTGTGACCTTTGATTTTGAGGATGGATGGCAAGGTTGGATACATACCAACGGTGATACCTTCCCGTTTGCCTGGGATGTTCAGCCGTCCGGACTCCATGCAACGTGGACACCGCCAGATGCGGGCGATTCATGTATGTGGATCGATTCTGACGCGGCTGGTGTTGGCCCGGTTGTTGAAGATACCGCATGGTCACCCGTGCTTGTTCCCAATCCTACTATGGACTGGTTGAAATACGGCTTGGGATATAACAACCTAACTGCCACGAGTGATTCACTATATGTAGGTATCATGACGTACACCAGTGGTGCCTGGAACCCACCAGTACAATTGATCCGGTATAGTGCTGACTACGGTCCGGCCTGGGATTCGTTGGATGTCTCGTCATACAGCTCTGCCGAAAGGATTCGGATCTACTTCTATTATAGCGGCAGTTACGACTGGTATGCGGCCTTTGACAATGTCACGATCGATGCGAGTTTGTACGGTCCGGGCATGGTCTATTTCTGGGATTTTGAAGATGGTGAGCAGGATTGGACTCATACCAATGGTGGTACATTCCCGGCTGCCTGGGATGTAGTTTCGTCGAGTTATACCGTAGGCAGCTACACCATCGCACCGCCTGATGCAGGTGACAGTTCATTCTGCATTGACGGTGACTCCGGCGGTATTTGTCATGACACGGCGATGTGCCCGGTAGTTGATAATCCTGGATTTAGCTACTTCAAGTGGGGTATGCATTTCCAGAACTATGTCAGCTATCAGACTTTTACCGTGATCATGCGCACCTATTCGAGCGGTGCTTGGAACCCGTGGACTGATGTCTGGACATACACCTCGGATACACCGGCACGCTATGATTCAGTCGATATATCGGCGACCGTCAGTGACAGTGTTCAGGTCGGTTTTGTTTACGATCAACCAAATGCGACTTATGCGTGGTTTGCGGCATTCGACAATGTCGAGTTGATGCCTGCAGCGGCACATGACGTTGGCTGTTACGCAGTGGTCAGTCCGCCTGAAGGCGCGACTCCGGCGGGTAATTACGATGTCATCGGCTGGATACGCAATACCGGCGGTTCAGACGAGACATTTGATGTTGTCGCACATGTCTACGATACAGTTGGGATGAGTTTGGTATTCGATCAGACGATCAACCTCAGTTTGACCGTTGGCTCGGATACGAATCTCGACTTTGGTCAGGTGACTTTTGATCCGGATTCCTACTACTTTACCGAGATCTACACCATGCTGGCTGGTGACGCGGATCCGTCAAATGACACGTCGTCGGTCTATTCAAGGACTGCGATTGGTTTGGGCGACGTGATCTTCGAGCTCGATGCTGAGGGTGCCTGTAGTGATAATCAGCTGTTGGGTATTGAGTTTGACGGTGAGCGTTTCTACTTCACCGGTGGTGGCAATGCGGCCGATCCGAACAAGGTGTATGTCGTGGATACGACGGCCACCTTGCTCTATGCTTTGG
>JASFEK010000231.1:0-3211 GCA_050124875.1 Caldifarciminota bacterium
CATGATCAAGCGAAAATTGATGATTACTCGAGAGCAATTCGAGGAAAAGAAAGAAATGTTAATCGACGCATTACGCGGTAAGCTGGACCTTACTGATGGCTTGAAGATCGTCGGCCGTAATTACTGGTTGCACATCAGGCCATCTCAGACCGAACATCTGGTAAGGGTCATCGGTGAATCAAGGGACAGGGCGCTGATCGAGAATCAAGTTACCAAGGTAAAGAGAATTCTATACCGCTGATGATTCAGGTCCAGTAGTGAGAATGAAGGCTAAAAAAAAGGGGCAGGTAATCCTGCCCCTTTTTTTGCATATGTTGATTAGCGTACGAAGATCAGTTTCTTTGTTGCACATTCGTTCTCGCCCTGTAATCTATAGAGATACACACCACTCGCGACGCGATTGCCGCGCTCATCACGACCGTCCCAAACGGCTTGGTAGGTTCCGGGTTCCGCAGTTTCTGAAACGAGGTTCTTAACGAGTTTTCCTGCCACGTCGTACACCTTAAGCGAGACCCGCTGACTGGTCGGTAACTGGTATTCGATCACGCCCGTCGTCTTGACCGGGTTCGGCGCAATTTGCGCAAGGTTGAATACCGAGAACGGCTTGTTCGTGTTTTCATCAACACCAGGTGCATCGAGCGGTATCACTTTCAATCTCATTAAGAAGTCACCTGATGCTTCGGGTTGCCACACGGCCCCGACATAGTTCCACATCAACGCAGGGTTGTCGAGAATGGCGTCACGCGCGACACCGACTGAATCGTCGATCATGATGTAGCCAACGAATATACCAAACGGATTAGCTGTTGTGATGTTGAGGTCGGTCAGGTCGATCGTTGACCACTGGTACCCTGGAGAAATGAATCCAGCAAGCGAGTCGATGAAGGGTCCGGGCGCGGCAATACCTACTGCCTGATACAGTCGGACGTCGATTTCACCTGCGTTATCCAGTAAGACCTTGAGTTGGTGCACCAGACCACTGTCAATACCCACATCCGTGAATACGAAGCGCGTGAAGGATCCATCTCCGGCATTGACGACCAGCGGCCCGAAATTCGGCTGGTTATCATCGTAGATGATTGTCCGGGCATTGGTAACCTCGAAGTTATAGAGCGGGGTCTGTCCCCAGTTCCCGGCTGAGTCGGCGGCCATGACGCAGTAGTAGACGTCGGTATGCCATGTCTGAGACGGAATGTCGGCTTCGTACGTATCCGGGCTGACCAGTGTCATGTTGACGTCGACTACAGGCCCGCTTTCGATTTCGTAGTGTAGTATTACGGAATCCGGGTTCACCCCAGAACCCACATCTGTTATGACTGCGGATACCGTATAGTTGCTGATCGTGTCGGCAGTGTCCGGAAGTGGTGTATGGACAAATACGGGCGGTTGCAGATCAGGGGGCGGTGTGTCGGCGATGCGGAAGTCATCGACGAAGAAACCCTGTCCGCCAGCCAGTGCATCGTATGCGAAATTGACGCGGACCTGAATCTGATTGCCCGCGGCGACATATCCGAGGGCCATTAGATCCTGGGAACTGACTTTGACCCAATCCGGATTCGTCGTGTAGCAGTAAGCCCACCTCGTGAGCAACTGCCCGGTGTTTGCCAGCTGCGCATCATATGTCGGGTTCAAGTGCCCAGTTGCATTTGAGTCCACCTGGACCCAGGTTATACCACCATTCGCCGAGATCTCGACGATTGCCCCGTCGAAATTCGTTGCCGCACCCTCAAGGTCAGACCAGTAGCTGAATGACACATAAACAGCGGGCCAGCCTGTTATGTCGATCGTCGGCGAGGCAAGCCAGGTGAGGTAACCGGGATTGGTTCCGGGTGACGGGTATACTGAGACGTCAGTCGATGGATGTCCAGGGTATTGGTATCCTGCCCAGGCCGGTGCTTGAGGACCATATGTGTCCGCCGTGTCTCTTATGCCCCAGAAGCCGGATCCCGCATCACCACCAGTAGTCCATGGTGCAATGTTCGCCCTTTCGAAACTGTCGACGAACTCCTGACGCATCGGAAAGACGACCGGTACTGATTCCACATTTGATTTCACCTGTATGGTATGGGGTCTCGCTTGTTGATCGGCTACTTCTGCGCTGGTTCCAACCGCTGCCAGACAAAGCAGGGCTACGAATACAAACATGAATCTCAACTTTTTGTCTTTCATGAATACCTCCTCTTGTGTTTGAAATTACTCAAAAAGATGTCCCGCGTTTCAAGGATGTCACACAAATCCCTTGAGGCAATTTTCAGTTCTTCACCTCCTTTCTGCCCCATCAACAGACATCGACCAGTTCAAGACTTTGAATATACTTTTCAATATTGTATTTACTCCAAGCATGTATGTCAACCATGTCGTGTCCGGCATACATGGATTTTTCCATGATCATGCCTGTTCTATGTTCTCCAGAAAGGGCCATGCTATTGACTTTCTTGCCGTGAGCCATAGAATAGCCTGATCATTGTCTCTGAGGAAGATGTCAACAGCAAAGGTATGAATTGAAAGGGGTTTACGAAATGAGATTGATCAATAATTCTGCGGCGATATTTTTTTTCCTTATTTTTTTGTCAGGTAGTACATTCGTACGTGCCGAGGATGCCGGACTCATTCCTGTTTCGCAGGACGGCAAATGGGGATATATGAACACGTCAGGTGTTCTGGTAATCGACTTCCTGTATGACCGGGCTGATTTCTTTTCTGAGAATCTGGCGGCGGTGAGAATAGGTAATGAGTGGGGTTTCATTGATAAAAGGGGCCGAGTAGTGATTAAACCTGAGTATGATTTCGTGCATCCATTCAGAGAAGGTTTGGCATTGGTCTGGAGGGGCGGTAAGCAGGGTAAGCTGGGTTGGAGTGGTGGTAAATACCAATACATTGACCATGACGGTAGAACTGTGATCAGTGGTGTGCATGATCTGGCTGATGATTTTGCCGGTGGAATGGCACGAGTATGGGAGGATGGTTTGTGCGGTTATATCAACAAAACGGGTGAACTAGTCATTGAACCGCAATATGTATTCGCAGGAGCGTTTTCTGGAGGATTAGCTAGTATTTGGTCCGGTGCGTCATTTACGGCGGAGGAATTGTATGAACAGGAGATAGCCGAGTATTATGATGAGTATGATTCAGTCTTTGTCACATATGATGGTGATGAGATTGAATGGCCCGTGGGCAAGTTCGGCTTCATTAGTAATACCGGTGCAATGGT
>JASFEK010000232.1:0-3124 GCA_050124875.1 Caldifarciminota bacterium
TCTGTCGGGAATACGTGAAGACCGATATCGGCCTTGTATCTAGGCGAATAGACGAAGTGCATGCTAGAAAGTCAGCATCAGCTGAACGTATGTCCGGTTGTGCAGCCAATTGGGCATTGGATAATCACCTTCCATTGCTTCTACGATATAGAACCATACATTCTTATACCGGTACTCGAGGCCGAGGGTGAACCGGCGCTCCCTGGCGCTGCGGCCCTGATTGTTCGCATAGAACTGCTGCTGCATGCCAAAATGCCAGATAAAACTCCCTCCTGGATGGAACTCGACATCGATCAGATATGCAAAAACATCACGTCGGTAGTCGACCGTTTCAGCAATCCCGGTGGAAAAAAGAAGCAGAGAATCATCTTCGGTCTTGTAGTTGTAGGTGAAATACAAGGTGGGTTGCCATTTGTCAGTGATACTATACGCGAACATCGGCTCAATGAGTGCTTCGAAAATATCCTTGGTATGAACCCGGCTCGTATCAATATTATACTGCTCTGAGGCATAAACATCGAGAACCATGCCCGCGCGGAATTTGCCAATATCCTGCCAGAAGCGGGCATTCAAAGACCGGTGTAATCCGCGCTCCTGGAAATATGGTGGGTAGATGAGCTCATGCTCTGTAGATCGCAGGAAATAACGGTTGGTCAATTCACTCGCGAGCGCAAGGTGACCACTCGACCAGTATCGATTCAGCCTTACCTGCCACTTAACGGGGAAAGTCTGATACGTTATCTTATCCGGACCATCCGGCGTATTCTTATAGGAATAGTTACGGTCAAAATCCTCTAGGATGACAAAGGTTTCAACATAATCACGGTAGTCACGACCCCAGAAAAACCCGAGGCCCAGTTCATCCTCACCCTTGTAATAGTGCGGAGCCACCGTGAACAAAAACCGGAGGTAATCGCGCAATTGGAAGAACGGTTCGAAATGATGGTTTGAAACATGCCGGTCGTAGTCTCCGAGATAGCGGTTACGATACCGCACCCCGAACCAAGATGCCAGATTTGCTTCTAGTTTTGTCTCGAGATTGATATACCAGTGCCAGAAGTCGAGACATCCTTGTGATGTGCGCAATGCATTGCTCACATCGTCATAACGGCTATCCCATGCCGGGAAGTAACGCGCCAGCTGTTTGTCAAGCAGATAATGCGCATTACTATCCTCAGGGGCATAATTTAACAGGAAAAAAATAAGAAACATGCTAGCGCCGCCCGATCATTATTGATGGACAAGGAGCCTGAACAGCACCAGCATAAAGGCGGCAACGACAACGATCAGCAGAAAGTATAACAAGAATACGTTGATTCTTCGCTTTTTTTTCTTCCTTTTCCTCTTCTTCTTTATTATCGTGGTCGTCTGCTTCTTGAGGTCTATACTACCAACGATCTGACTCAATGTCTGCGCGCTGCCCGCGAGATTCTTCCAACCGATAAACCTCTCAATGTCCGCAACCATACGGGAAACACTCGCATACCTGCGGTTGAGATTCTTCCTCAAGGCCTTTTTTATGATCATCGCCAAACGGTAGCTGTGGTGGGGATCCATGAAGAACGGCGATCGATACTTGCCGCGTGCGATTCGTGCTGTTATCTCCTCAGCACTGTCACCCCAGAAAGGCTTCTTGCCGGTCAACATCTCATAGAGCACAATACCAATGGAAAACACGTCGGATTGAGCAGAGAGGCGTTTGCCCATAGCCTGTTCGGGTGACATGTAGCATGGTGTTCCGATCAGCGTTCCGGCCGAAGTTAAATCCCGCGCCGTTGCATCCTTTGCAACACCGAAATCAGTGATCTTCACGTGTCCTTGCTTGGAGATAAGAACATTTGTAGGTTTGATATCCCGGTGTATTATACTGTTCTGATGAGCATGATCTACGGCGAGGCAAATCTCGCGCGCGATCAGGGCCGCCAAAACCGGATGCAGCGGCGTTTCGTTTTCAATGACATCGGCAAGACTGATCCCGTCGACATATTGCATGACAAGATAGCTCGTCTGGCCGATCGAGAAGTAGTCATAGATCGCAACGATATTTGGATGTTCGAGTCCGGCGGTTATCAACGCTTCATTCTTAAATCGCTTGCGGTATTCGCTGCTCGATGACCTGCTTATTTCCTTTATGACAACGATACGGTTAAGCGGCATCTGGATTGCCGTATAGACCTTACCCATACCACCCCGACCGATGATATCGAGTATTTTGTAGTTACCGACAAACTTGATTTCTTTAGTCATTAGCCTTGCAGACGCGGTTCCGGCCCTTCTCCTTAGCCCCGTACAGAGCCTGATCCGCCTTCTCCAGAACCAGATCCAGTGATTTTCCATTTTCAGGAAAACCAGCGACGCCCACGCTTACCGTCACCGGAATACCCAATCTCTCCCTGGTCTGTTTGGCCACGATCTCCCGGATCTCTTCACCGATCTTGACCGCATCATCAACGACTGTATTGGGCAGCACGACCACGATCTCCTCACCGCCGTATCTTGCGACGATATCCGTATTCCGGCATGCCTTCTGTATCAACCAGGCAACCGCCCGCAGAACATCATCCCCAGTACGGTGACCGTAGTCGTCGTTCACGTCCTTAAAATGGTCGAGATCTACAAAGAGTATTGAAAAATGCCTTTGAGCCGTTTTGGCGTTCTCGAATTCTTCAGCCGCGACCTTGTCGAAGTACTGCCGATTGAATATGCCGGTAACCTTGTCGGCGTTGGCAAGTGTCGCCAGGCGCTTACGGCTCTTGCGGACGAATTTCTCGATGTCCTCAAACTCCTTGCGTAGAGATTTGCTGTCGATCTTCTTACCCAATGATGTGAATTTGTCAGAGATGATCGCCGTTTCCTTACCGCGCCGCCTAACCTCGGTTTCTTCGATATTGAACAGACTGCTCGTGCCATCATCAAAGAGTATTGAGTAATCACCAATCGATATTTCGTCACCGGAATTCAATATATGATGTTCTATTGCCTTACCGTTGACAAAGGTGCCGTTAGTGCTGTTGAGGTCCTCAATCACGTAGTTGTTTTTCTGGAACACAACCGTAGCATGATGTCTCGACACATCGTTGCTGACCAAAGTCAGGTCAGTGTCCTCGGCCCGGCCAATTACACA
>JASFEK010000233.1:0-3120 GCA_050124875.1 Caldifarciminota bacterium
CACCATCTGGCCGAAAGTCGAGAAGTATGCCGGCGTGTCCTGTACAATGAGCCCGGTCACGCAGGTCGCCGACGTGGCCGTGAAGAGCGCATCAACAAAGCCCGTGCCGCGGCCGTCAGCGGTGGCCGTTGGAAATGTAAGGAGCAGTGTTCCAACCAGTATCGTTGCGATGAAGCTCAATGCGATCACCTGGGGGGTCCGGAGCCGTACACCGTGTAAGAGCTTCGCAAACTTGCGCGTCCGCGTGAATGTTTTGACCAGGACGGCAATATTCCTGATCGCAATGATGCCCACACCGCCGCGGGCGGTTACGATACTGAGGATGAACGGCAAGAAAACCAGCAGGTCAAGCCAGTTCTTGCGCAGGTAGTGTCGCTTGGGGTATGTGTAGTAGAAGTTCAGGAACGCATCAACCAGGTAGGCAATGAACACCAGATAATCCAGGAGCGAAGAGGTTACCAACAAGAAGGCGGGCATCCGCCATCTCAAGCCAGACTCAATTATGATCAGGAATAGCGCAGAGAAGGTGAGACCGTATACAACTTTTTTGTAGGTACTCAGCCACTCTGGTTCTTTGGTCCCGGTTTTCAACGTGCGCAGCTTGAGCCACCACTTCATTTAAGCAAGTATATTTCGCTACTGTTTCTTGTCAATGAACGAATTTTGCACGAGCAGTGGTTGATTTCCGAGTTATTCAATGTATAATTCTATGCGTCGTTCGCAGCACGGAGAAAGTAATTGCCAGACAGGGGGTGAACGTGCACAAGTCGCCAAGAAGAAAATTAAGGAAAGCCGGACTGCCGCCCGGTACGTTGATTCACGTCGGTGAACCGAGGACTGCCAAGGTGAAAATCACCGTAATCGATTACAACGATTCTGATCTTGAGGAGCGGGGGATCGGCAGAGTCGAAGAATGCTACGCTTACAAGGAAAAACCAACAGTCACCTGGATCAACATCGACGGTATTCACGAAGTGGATATCATTGAGAAAATCGGTACGCACTACGGCATACACCCGCTGATGCTTGAAGATATCGTGAATACTGAGCAGCGTCCGAAAATGGAGGATTTCGAGGGTTACCTGTTCGTGGTACTGAAGATGTTGTCGTTTGATGAACAACAGCGCGCCATAAAGATTGAACAAGTAAGTCTGGTCCTTGGACCCAATTATGTGCTTACTTTTCAGGAACGAGAAGGTGACGTTTTTGAGCCGGTAAGGGACCGCATCCGACGTGCAAAAGGACGGATAAGAAAAATGGGAGCCGATTACCTTGCATATGCGCTACTGGACGCGATTGTGGATAGTTATTTTGCTATTCTGGAAAAGATAGGTGATAAGATCGAGGAACTGGAAGAACATCTGATTTCTCAGCCAGATGCGCAAATACTACAATCCATACATCATCTCAAGCGTGAGATGATTTATCTCCGGCGTTCAATCTGGCCGCTGCGTGAAGTGACCAGCGGTATGGCCAGAAACGAATCAATCCTCATCAAAGAATCTACCGAGATATTCTTAAGGGACGTATACGATCACACGATTCAAGTCATAGATACAATAGAAGCGTATCGAGATATGATATCGGGCATGCTGGATACCTATCTATCGAGCATCAGCAACCGCATGAATGAAGTCATGAAAGTACTGACGATATTTGCTGCGATCTTCATTCCTCTTACGTTCATTGCGGGTATATACGGGATGAACTTTGCATACATGCCCGAGCTTGGTTGGAAATGGGGCTATTTTGCTGTGCTGACGGTAATGGTATCAGTCGCCGTTTGCATGCTCATCTATTTCAGGAAAAGGAAATGGCTGTGATGCAACCTTCCGCTGGACGGTGTTGGTAACCGACACGGAAGACGACCATGACTATTTAGCATAATCCAGGTTTTGTAATAGGTCAGTTGAAAAGATATTCTCGTCACATTAGCGTTCCTCGTTTCTGGTCATTGTGGAGGTTGACTATTTCATGTTCTACAGTATAATAATCCATGCCCACTTATGAATTCAAATGCAATAAATGCGGCAACGAATTTGAAGAATTTACCAGTATTTCCGGCAAGAGTAGGGTCAAATGCCCGAAATGCAAGAGCCGTTCGATATCACAGGTCTTTACTTCGGTACAGATCAAAGGAGGGAAAGGAGGTTCTAGCTGTTCAACGTGCAGCTCAACCAGCTGTAGTACGTGTTCTACCAGCAGATAGCATTCAGTATTTCCCTAACTGATATCACTCACGCACGACATTACCCACTGCCGAATTCATGGCCGCTACCACCACGAGCCCATCAGAAACCGCCGCGACGACATCTGAAATCGCTCGCTAAACACGAAGAATCTCAATGATTGCGATCTCAAGAACCACAATCTTCAGAACCCCAAAATCATGTAAATTCCGAGAACCTGCGAATAGTCACTAGATACCACACAATTCGACATATGTGCAATTGCACATATGCACATATGTCGATATGTCTATCGGTCGTGTGGCAGCGTGTGTTTATTCGTGCTGCTCTATATTAGTTGAGAAGAAAGCTTGCGTGCGATCTTCGTTGGTACATCTTTATCCAGCTCAATATGTTCGCAGCCGTTGAACGCGGCGAATTCGTTCAGCGCCTTGGCGAGTGCAGGAAGGAAAATCTTGTCGGGTTTGAATTCCTTCTCAAAGTGCATGCTATTGATCAGTAACACATTTCTTTGGCGGTCAGCCTTAGGATCGATCCTGCCAACCAACTCGTCATGCCAGAGGATCGGCAGAGAAAAGTATCCGTATTTTCTCTTCTTTCTGGGAACATAGCATTCTAGGGTGTAGGCAAAATCAAAGAGTGCTTCGGTACGGTCCCGGAGAATTATCGTGTTGTCGAAAGGGGAGAGCAGGCATACTGTTTTGTCGTTGGCCGATCTGCGGCGTCGCAGGGCAGGTAGATCTTTGGACAAGGCGTAATAGGATTTCTCTAAACCCTGCACCTCTACTTCGATGATGTCTCCTGCCTCGTGCATCGCAGCCACCCATTTGTTGAGCTTGCCGCTGATGCCAATATACCGGTTGATATCCTGAACTGTTGCCACACCCATAGCACCTAGTGCCCTCTGTATGAAAAATGTTTTTTCTTCCAC
>JASFEK010000234.1:0-3117 GCA_050124875.1 Caldifarciminota bacterium
GTGAACTTCTGGCTATCTTTACCTCGATTGGTAGAACAGCAAAGAAGCGATAAACCAATCTGTTTCGCAATTCGCAATTCGAAATCCGTAATGTATTGTCTTTGTTTTCCGCAATTCCGCAATTCGCAATTCGAAATCCGTAATGTTTTGTCTTTGTTTTCCGCAATTCCGCAATTCGCAATTCGAAATCTGCTCTATGTCGTAATTGACTTCGTTACTTCGTTGGATATAATCCTTTCATGACCAAATATGATGTCATCGTTGTGGGTGCCGGTCCTGGTGGGTATCCCTGCGCAATCCGGTTGGGTCAGTTGAAGAAAAAAGTGCTGGTAATCGAGTCTAAACTGCTTGGTGGATTGTGTTTGAATTGGGGTTGTATTCCAACCAAGGCTCTCACGTACGCTGCTGAGATGATCGATGGTTTTGACAAAGCTAAGCGCATGGGTCTTGACGTTGAGTTCAAGGGCTATGACCTAGATAAGTTGCGCACATGGAAAGAAAGTGTCGTAAAGAGGTTGAGAACCGGCGTTGAGTATTTGTTTAAGGCCAATGGTATCGCATGGAAGCAGGGGATCGCGAGGATTGTGTCCGACCATGTGATTGAAGTTGGAGACGAGGAAAATAGGGAGAAATTTGAGGCAGAAAACATCGTTATCGCCACTGGCACTGAGGTGATCTCCTTACCCGGTTTGGAGTTTGATCATAGGTATATTATCGATACGGACGACGCTCTGGAAATAAAGGATATTCCGGAAAAGCTGCTGGTCATCGGTGCGGGCGCATCTGGTTTGGAAATGGCGACAATCTATTCCCGGCTCGGCAGTAAGGTCAGCGTCGTTGAGATAATGGAGCAGATACTGCCCGGGATTGAGAGTGAGCTTTGTGAGCAACTACATAAGATTCTGAGGAAGTCTGGCATTGACATTAGGTTGAGTTCGCAAATCAAAGGCTGCGTGCGGAAGGGAAATGCACTTCTGTTGTCTATTGAGAATGAAGGCAATGTTGTTGAAGAAACTCACGACAAGGTGCTCGTTACGGTCGGCAGAAAACCTTCGAGTATGGCTTTTGAAAATACCACGCTGCAGATTGACGAAAAGGGCTATGTAGTAGTTGATGAATCCTTACGTACGAACATCAAGAACATATATGCGATTGGCGATCTAATCGGACCGCCGTTGCTTGCTCACAAAGCGACCAAACAAGGTGTCGCAGTAGCCGAAATGATTGTTGGATTAACGAGTAAGTTCGAAGCCACAGTAGTCCCAGCGTGCGTATTCACGATACCACCGTTATCTTCAGTGGGTCTGACAGAAAAGGAAGCGGTCGAAAAGGGGCACAAGATCGCGATTGGGCGGTTTCCTTATCGTGCATCTGGCAAGGCCGTTTCAATGGGGGAGATCGAAGGTTTTGTGAAAATAGTGGGTGATGAAAATGGCAAGGTACTCGGTGTGCATATTCTTGGTGCTGAATCCCCGAACCTCATTGGTGAAGCGATTCTCGCGCTCGATAGAGGCATGAAGGTATCAGATATTGCAGAGTCGATTCATCCCCATCCTACACTAACCGAGATGATGCAGGAAGCAGCCGAGAATTTCTACAAAAAAGCGATCCATACTGCAAATAAGTAGTATTCATAAGGAGTCAATATGTTGACCGAAGACCTAACACTTAGTCACCTGTTCTATTCTCTGGGTTTTATCCTGGGTGGTTTTGTCATCGGGATAATTGTTGAGAAGGTCATTCTTTCGCGATTGAAGAGGTTTGCCAAGCGGACGAGTTGGGAAGGCGATGAGATCGTCATCAACTCGATAAAGGGGATTGCCATACTCTGGCTTGGTCTAGCTGGTATCTATGTTGCATTCAGTAATCTCCCACTCAAACCTGTGATAGTTACGGTAATGGAGAAGGTTCTGCTCGTCGTTATCCTCTTCTCGGCAACCTTGGTCCTTTCGAAAATCGTTGTCGGTTTCATCGGCCTTCACGGTAAGAAGACGGCCGGCGGCCTGCCCTCAGCTTCTCTGTTCACCAATATTTCCAAGGTCGTGATATTTGCTTTAGGCTTGCTCATAATACTTCAATCCTTGGGCATTTCGATCACGCCTTTGATCACCGCACTGGGTGTTGGCGGACTCGCAGTTGCCCTCGCATTACAGCCAACACTATCTAATTTGTTCGCCGGTATACAGATTATTGTATCAAAGCAGCTCGAACCGGGTGATTGGGTAGAGCTCGATACCGGAGCAAAGGGTTTTGTCGTTGATATATCATGGCGTAATACTACGATACAGGAATTACCTAATAATTTGATAGTAATACCCAATGCCAAGCTTGCTAACTCGGTTATCACCAATTTCAGCCGGCCCCAGAAGAAGATGTCGGTCATTATCCAGGTCGGCGTGAGTTATGATAGTGATCTTGCCGAGGTCGAGCGAATTACCAAAGAAGTTGCCAAACAGGTTGTCACGGAGGTGCAGGGAGGAGTACCGGAATACGAACCCCTTATCCGCTACCACACATTCGCCGATTTCAGTATCAATTTTTCAGTGATAATACGCGTTAAGGAATTCGTGAACAAATACCTTGTGCGCCACGAATTCATAAAGGCGTTACACAAACGCTACAATGAGGAAGGCATCGAAATCCCCTTCCCCATCCGCACCGTTCACATGAAGGCCACTGAGACCGACCGATCTGCCCACTCATAACAAGCACTGTCGACGCTTCACGCTGTACACAATATGCTAAAAGCCAACCCAGCTCCTGTCATTGCGAGCTTTGCGCAGCAAAGCGAAGCAATCTAACTAATTACCGCACGCTTTGCTCCATTTACGCTAAACAAGCGAATGACACGATGACATAATGACACAATGACTGTGTTGTATCCCGTATCATGGATCTTGAATCGTGGATCATGTATCTGGTGGTTATTGATTCTTGACACCGCTCACCTTTTGCCTATAATTAAGCCTAGTTTGCGGAAATGTCGCCCTGTTTCTGCAGAATAATTCAAATATTTCGTGGTTTTTGCCATGTTATGGTCAGAATATCCGTACTGACCGAAGCGGTAGCGCGCATTTGTTAAGGATAGTTAGTATTTTTTCTTGTTTGGAATAGGGG
>JASFEK010000235.1:0-3012 GCA_050124875.1 Caldifarciminota bacterium
ACAAACACTCTGCATACTACTCATCTCACGACGTCGCCATAGCACACAATAATCACTTAACACAAACCCCTAGAAAACAAGTTGTCAATAGTCAAGATTTGACCCCGTCCTATCCTGAACGCTTCAACTTACCCTTCTTCTTCGCGTAGTGTTCGGCCTTGTTGAAGACCAGCATACCAACCGGTATCAGCAATAGTCCAGTCACCAATAGTAATAGAATCGTCGGGAGTAATTCACTGAAGCCTGCACCATCGAGCAGTGCCGCCCGCATCGCCCGCAACGTATACGTGGCCGGCGAGAGATAACTCAAGGGACGGATCCACACCGGCAGTACGGTTATCTCATAGTACACCCCGGATATCAACAGCAGACCAGCTTCCAGGATATGTGTCGCATAGGCGCCCTTCTCGGTCGACAAAAGCGGTAGCACCGCGGCCACGAGTCCCAGGCCGACGAATGAAAGCCCGGAGACGACTAGAATCACCAGCAGGCCGGGCAGGTTGGCACCCTTGATCGATATACCAAAGAACAGCACGACGAGCAAAAGAATGAGGCTGCTCCGGACCACCCCGTACATAACAGCCCAGGTGCAGTTGCCAACGAGATGCGTAAAGCGGCTGATCGGTGCCATGAAGGTATACTCGATCGTACCTTCCCATCGCTCCCAGGCAATTGATTCAGAGATCTCATGAAAGAGTATCGAGAGAAAACCCCATACCATGGCGCCCACCACCAGATACAGCACCATCTCCTTGCCCATACTCGCCCCAATGAGGCCGATTGCCAATGCGTTCACTACGTTGTAGGCCAAGAAAACAACTTCCCACCCAATGTAGCGGCGTACCAGGGCAAAGTTCCTTTCGACAAAGGCAATTGAACCGTAGCTTTGAGTCCTAATATTCATCTTCGACCTCCTTCCATTCGCGGCCCGTAAGTTCCAGAAACACATCGTCCAGATGTGCCTTCTCATATTGCGCCAGCAATTGCGCCGGACTGCCCAAAGCGATGAAGCGGCCTGCAATAATGACCGCGACGCGATCGCATAACACCTCGGCTTCTTTCATGTCATGGGTAGTGATGATTATCGTCAGGTCATTGTCGCTCCCATGCATGGCCCGCCGTATGTAATTCTGAACATCCATTTTCGAACGCGGGTCAAGCCCGGTCGTTGGTTCGTCCAACAGCAAAAGCATTGGCGCGGTGAAGAACGCGCGGGCGATCGCAACCTTCTGCTGCATACCGCGTGAGAGATCCTCAAGCGGTTCATACATACGTTTCTCAACAAACCCAAGCGCATCCAGTATGGCTAGAGACCGATCCTTTGCCTCCTTCTTGTTCAGACCATAGAGCCGGGCTGCGTAGCGCAAGTTCTCCCAAGCCGAGATCCCCTTGAAGAACGCAGCATCAACACTGACCCGGTTGATGAGCCGGCGTACCCTGCCATACTCGCGCACCACGTCATAGCCGAAGATAGAAGCGCTTCCCGCATCAGGTATGAGCAGGGTCGAGAGAATCCGGATCAATGTGCTCTTGCCCGAACCATTAGGCCCGACAATGCCGAATATCTCATTCTTCTCGACCGTGAAATCGACCCGGTTCAAGGCCATGATCCTACGGCCATTCTTGCCAAAGGCTTTAACCAGCCCCTCACATTTTACGGCTTCCATATACCTCCTTCCGCTGCGCGGCGATTATGGAGATAACATATAGATTACGGAGAGGTGATTCATCTCTGTAATCATGTCTGTTCATCTCCGTCATCATTCGTCTAAAAAAAAACGCCGTGGGTGGAAGCCCACGGCGTTCTCAAAGAAAAATGAATAACTCAGGTGGACTTCACCTCCTGATAAAATGCGGCACCGAGAGTACCACTAAAGGTAGTTCTCTGGCGCGCGATTTTTCTCGTCCAAGTTATCATGATTATCATTATAGTAAAAAAAGACAAATTGTCAAGAGGGGACAGGCAGAACATTTTTGACATTTTGGGGTAAGATTACAGAGATCTTCACGCGGTGATATCTTTCTTTGATGCTCAAAAAATGTTAAAAATGTTCTGCCTGTCCCCAAAAGGGGGGTTGACAAATGGAAAATTATCATTATAATAGACTTAAGTTTAAAAAAAGGAGGAAATATGACACGAAAATTGTGTGTTCTTGGAATCCTAGTGCTGGCGATCTTCATCAGCCAGTGCGCAAAAGAAACCGACGAAGATGCAATAACGGACCTAATTGCCGAAGACACGGTCTGGTTCAACCCCAACACGGTAGTTGACTCTACATCTGATGATAAAGACCAGGACACAGTCGTCATCTGGTGGCGTGGCGCGCAGACCCACGACGATCCGGTGATCGACATACAGATCGTCGCCGATTCAGCATGGGTTTCATTCAGTCGCGGTAATTTCGGATATTTCTACTCACTCGCGCGTATTGATACATTACCCTGGGTACTCTGGACAAAAGACCTCGCGGAAACGGCTGAAATAAGGGCGACATTCCTCCGTACCGGCAGCGAAGACGATGAATACCGCGGTTGGGAACTGAATACCATTTCTCTCGCCTATGGCGTATCCAATACCGTCAATACAGTAGCGATCGACAGTGTTCGCATCAGCTGTCTGAGCTATCCAGACCTCTTGATAACTGATCCGCTAAACACCTACTACGACGTCACCGACTTGATCACCTTCCAGGCGCTGGAGGATGTGACTGTTACCCTTTACACAAACGTCGAGGACGGTCATGCCTTCCTTCACACCTTCATCCTCGCATGGCCATACTACATTCGACTGCCCTTTGAGAACATGGGTGGTGGGGTGTATCAAGGAACTTGGGATGCCCAGCTCATACCATTCCCGCGTTTTGCGATTTTCGACCTGATGCCTCACTCAACATTGTACACACCGGATCAACCTTATGACTTTAACGGCTGGCTCTTGCCCTACAATATTGCTAACTGATCGTCGGAATTATTAACAAAAAAGGGGAGCGAGGCTCCCCTTTTTTTATGGCA